>JBFGHG010000184.1:0-6315 GCA_041578395.1 Acidobacteriota bacterium | reverse complement strand
TACGGCTTCTCCGCCGTCGAGGTGACCGGGATGCCGTGCGCGCGCGAGTACTCGATCAGGTCGGCACGGCCGCGAAACTCCCAGCTGCGCCAGGGCGCCAGGATACGCAGATCGGGGGCCAGGGCCTGGTAGGTCAGCTCGAAGCGGACTTGGTCGTTCCCCTTGCCGGTGGCGCCGTGAGCCACGCAGTCGGCTCCCCAGCGCCGGGCCACGCGGACCTGCTCGCGGGCGATCACCGGCCGGGCCAGCGAAGTCCCCAGCAGGTACTCCCCTTCGTAGACGGCGTGGGCGGCCACCGCCGGGAAGACGAACTCCTCCACGAACTGGCCGCGCAGGTCGGCGATCACCACCTGGTCCGCGCCCGTGTCGTAGGCCTTGCGCTCGGCCGCCTCCAGGTCCTCGTCCTGCCCCACGTCGGCGATGAAGGCCAGCACCGCACAGCCGTACCGGGCCTTCAGCCAGTGCAGCATGGCGGAAGTGTCCAGGCCGCCCGAGTAGGCCAGCACCACCTTGTTCAGATCCGTCCGATCCTCTCCCATAACTCTCCCCTCACGCGGCGGCCGTCGCTGTCTTCGGCCAGCACCGCCAGCACGGTGTCTTCGCCCGCCACCGTGCCCAGGATCTCCGGCAGGCCGGCGGCGTCGATCCGGTAGGCCAGCGGCGCCGCCATCCCGGGTTCGGTGTGCAGCACCAGTAGGTTGCCGCTGACCCGGCAGCGGAAGGGCGCGCCGGGCGGTGTTTCGGGGGCTTGATAGCGCAAGACTCCCCCGCCGTCCACTCCCTTGACTACCTTCAACTCCCGCAGGTCGCGCGACAGGGTGGCCTGCGTGGCCCGGTGTCCAGAGCGCTCGAGCAGCCGGCGCAGCTGCTGCTGGCTCTCCACCCGCTCACGCCTCAACAAGTCGAGGACGGCGGCCTGGCGCGTCTGTTTGCTCTGCCGGTTCACGATGCATAAGTATACACTAACGGCCGAGACCGTTCACGCCTGTCCGGAACGGACCCCGTCCACTCCAGGACGGCCTGCCGGAAGGCCGGCCAGGGCTCGGCGTCATGCGGCGCTAGCGCACGCATTCCAGCGCTCGTTCGAAGCTGACCAGCCTTCGCAAAAGGCTGTTGTAGAGGGAGTAGGCGCGTTCCGGCTCGGTCTCGCACAGGAGCTGGTAGAGCCGGATCTCGGGCCTCCGCAGGTCGTGGCGGGGTACTTCGATACCCGCGCGCCGCAAACGGTGGGCTCCGATCGAGACGAGCAGGGCCGGGACCGTCACCAGACCTTCGCGCAGGTCCTGAACTCCCTGCTCCACGAGATCGGCTCCTGGAAGGTCGGCCCTCATCGCCCCGATTCTAGCATTCCTCCTCGAGCCCCCCCTTGACAGCATCACCGAGAAATGTATATTTATGCAGTTTTACGGGAAAACGGACATGCGGCGTGTCAAGCTAGACAAGATTGCCTCCGCGGCCCAGCGGGCCGGCGTCAAAGAGGACGTCTACGTCTCGGACCAGATCGTCTCTCGAGAAGGCTACGTCGTGGCCGTGCGGATCCTGGAGGACAAACCGGTCTACAACAAGCTCGAGAATCCCCACGGCCGCATGACGCGGCTCAAGGCGGGGGACGTGCTGGCCGGGGTGCTGGGGCACCGCCGCGCCCTGCACGGCTACGCCGGGGACGTGCCCGAGTCCCTGGCGGTCGGCGACCGGCTGCAGGTGCTCAACCTCGGCGGGGTGCTGGGGCGCTGCACCTCCTTCAACCCCGACGTGGGACAGCCCTTCGAGACCGAGCTGCTGGGGGCGGTGCTGCACGTCCCGCACCTGGGCCGGCGCGTCGGGGAGCCGGCTCACATCGGACTCGAGGCCATCCCCGAGGAGGACCCGGGCGTGGAGTTTCCGCCGCTGGTGGCGGTGCTGGGGACCTGCATGAACTCGGGCAAGACGGCGGCGGCCTGCGCGGTCATCCACGGCCTGGGGAAGCTGGGGATGCGGGTGGCGGCCGCCAAGGTGACCGGGGTCTCGCTGCAGCGCGACACCTTGAACATGAGCGATCATGGCGCCGTGGAGGCGCTCTCGTTCACCGACGCGGGCATCGTCTCCACCAGCCCGGAGTCGGCGCCGGCCGGAGCCCGCCGGTTGCTGTCCCACCTGGCCCGCTCGAGGCCCGACCTGATCGTGGTGGAGTTCGGCGACGGGGTCTTCGGGGAGTACGGGGTGCGGGCGGTGCTGGCCGACCCCAAGGTCCAGGGGGCTGTCGCCGCCGTGCTGCTGTGCGCCAACGACCCGGCCGGCGCCTGGGGAGCGGTGGCCAGCCTCTCCTCGGACATGGGGATCGCCGTCACGGTGGTGAGCGGCCCCGTCACCGACAACGAAGTGGGCGCCGCCTTCGTGCGCCGGACGCTGGAGCTGCCCGCCGCCAACGCGCTGCGCGACCCCGAGCAACTCACCCGCTTCGTCCGGGAAGGGCTGGCCGTCCATGGCTGAGTCGAAGGCCGTCGTCTGGGGCGCGGGCGGGTTCGTGGGGGCCGAGCTGCTGCGCCTGATCCTGGGCCATCCCCGCCTCGAGCTGGCCGGCGCGCTCTCCTCCACGCATGCCGGGCGAGCCATCGGCGAGGCCTTTACCGGTCTGGCGGGGTCGAGCGAGCTGCGCTTTCAGAGTGGTGACACCTGGGATTGGGCGCAGTGCGGGCGCGGCAGCTGGACGCTGTTCGCGGCTCTGGCGCACCGCCGGACCATGCATCAGCTTCCGCCGGTGCTCGCCAGGCTCCAGCAGGCCGAGGACCTGGCCGTCATCGACCTCTCGGGAGACTTCCGGCTGAGCGACGCCGAGGCCTACCGGGAGTTTTACGGGGAGGAGCACGCGGCCCCCGCGCTGCTGGGCGGGTTCGTCTACGGGCTGCCGGAGTTGAACCGGGAAGCGATCCGGTCCAGCCGGCTGATCGCCAATCCGGGCTGCTTCGCCACCGGCGCCCAGCTCGCGGTGCTGCCTCTGGCGGCGTCGGGGCTGGGGGTGGAGTTCGTGGCCCTGGACGGCAAGACGGGGTCCTCGGGCGCCGGCGTGCAGGCGCGCCCCACCACGCACCACCCCCTGCGCTCCAACAACTTTCGCGCCTACCGGGTGGGCCGGCACCAGCACCTCCCCGAGATCGCCGCCGGCTGGGCGGGCGCGGGAGGCTCGCCGGAAACCGGACTTTCCTTCGTGCCCCAGATGGCGCCGATGGTGCGCGGCATCTTCAGCACCGCCCACTGCTGGCTGCGGGAGCCGCTCGAGGAGGGGCAAATCGAGAGGGTCTACCGCGAGTACTACCGGAGTGCGCCCGTGGTCCGCCTCGTGGAAGACTCTCCCAGCGTGGCCGAGGTGTGGGGAACCAACCGCTGCGACCTCTCGGTGCGCGGGGAGGGACGCTGCGTGCAGGTCTGCACCGCGATCGACAACCTGGTGAAAGGCGCCGCCGGACAGGCGATCCAGAACGCCAACCTGGTCCGCGGCTGGGAGGAGACCGCCGGCCTGACAACCCCGGCGCCGTGGCCCGTCTAGCGAGCGAGGAGCCCGATGGAGAGTTCGAAGTGTGACCTGCTGGAACTGGAGGACCGTTACCAGATCCCCAGCTACGCCAGGTGGCCGCTATCGCTGGTCCGCGGGGAGGGCTGCCGGGTGTGGGACCAGCAGGGCCGCGAGTACCTGGACCTGTACGGCGGGCACTGCGTGGCCTTGATCGGCCACGGTCACCCCCGCTGGGTGGAGGCGATCTCGCGGCAGGCGGCCCGGCTGGGTTTTTACTCCAACGTGGCCGGCAACGACGTGCGGGCCCGCTATCAGGAGAGGTTGGTGAACTTCGCCGGCGAGCCGCTGCGCCGGGTCTTCCTGTGCAACTCGGGAGCGGAGGCCAACGAGACCGCGCTCAAGCTGGCCGTCAAAGCCACCGGGCGCAGCCGCGTCCTGTGCCTGGAGGGGGGCTTTCACGGCCGCACGGCGGGGGCCCTGGCCATCACCAGCCTGGGCCCCTACCGGCGCCAGTTTCCCGGCCTGGTCCGGGAGGCGCCGACGGTCCCCTTCGGCGATTTGGCCGCCCTGCAGGAGGCGCTGGACGCGGAGACGGCCGCCGTCGTCCTGGAGCCGGTGCAGAGCATGAACGGGGTGCGGATGGCTGCCCCGGAGTACTACCGCGGCCTGGTCGAAGCCTGCCATCGCCACGGCGCGCTGGTGATCTTCGACGAGATCCAGACCGGCCTGGGACGGCTGCGCGCCCCCCTGGCCACCCACGCCCTGGGGGCCCGGGCCGACATCGTCACGCTGGCCAAGGGATTGGGCAACGGTTTTCCGATGGCGGCCGTGCTGGCCACCGAGGAGGTCGCGATGGCCGTCCGCCCCGGGGAGCTGGGAACGACCTTCGGCGGCGGCCCGCTGGCGTGCGCGGCCGGTCTGGCGGTGCTCGAAGTGCTCGACGAGCAAGGCCTGGTGGCGCAGGCGGCGCGAATGGAAGAGGCCGCCCGTCGCCTGTTGCAGGTCGGCCCGGTCACCGGCATCCGGGGGCGCGGACTGCTGCTGGGCCTCGAGACGCGGATTCCCGCCAGACAGGTGTGCGCCCACCTGCGCGAGCGGCGCATTTTGACCGGCACCTCGAGCGACGAGCACGTCCTGCGGCTGATGCCCCCGCTGGTCGTCCGGGTGGAGGACTTTCGGACTCTCGCCGCTGCACTCGAGGAGTGTCCCCAATGAAAGGCAAGGACTTTCTCAGCACCGGAGACCTGAGCCTCGACGAATTCCGCGGGCTGCTGGATCTGGCCGCCCGGATCAAGGCGGGGGACGCGCCCGCACGCCTGGAGGGCAGGACGCTGGGACTGGTCTTCTTCGATCCCAGCCTGCGCACGCGCGTCTCCTTCGAGGTGGGGATGCGGCAGCTGGGGGGGGGAGTGGTGACCCTCGACGTGGGCCGGGGGGTGTGGAAGATCGAAACCCGCGACGGCGTGGTGATGGACGGGGACCGCTCCGAACACCTGCGCGAGGCTGCCGCGGTCCTCTCCCGCTACGTCGACGCTCTCGGAGTGCGCGCCTTTCCGGAGGGGAAGGACTGGGAGCACGACCGCCAGGACCCGGTGCTGCAAGGCTTCGCCCGGCACTCCTCGGTCCCGGTGATCAACCTGGAATCGGCGCTCTGGCATCCCTGCCAGGCGCTGGCCGACGCCCTCACCTGGCGTGAGCTGGGCCTGGAGAAGGGAGCACGGATGGTCCTGACCTGGACCACCCACCCCAAGGCGCTCCCCATGGCGGTCCCCAACTCCGTGGTCCTGGCGGCGGCACAGTTCGGCGCGGACGTCACGGTGCTTCGCCCGCCCGGCTACGAGCTGGACCCGGAGCTGATGCGGCAGGCGGCAACGGCCGCACGCCGTGCCGGGGGGCGTGTCCAGGAGAGCGAAGACGCGGACTGCCTGGAGGGCGCCCGGGTGGTCTACGCCAAGAGCTGGGGCAGCCTCGAGGCCTACGGGCAGCCCGAGGCGGAAGCGGCGCTGCGGGCCGGATACCGGGACTGGCAGGTCACCGAGCAGTGGATGGGCCGGACCGGCGGCGGCTTCTTCATGCACTGTCTGCCGGTGCGCCGCAACGTGGTGGTGTCCGACGGCGTGCTGGATTCGGCCGCCAGCGTTGTCGTCCGGCAGGCAGAAAACCGCCTGCACGCGCAAAAGGCCCTGCTCGTGCAGCTGCTGGGAGGCGAGCGATGAGCCGGGTCATCGGGCTGCGGCAGGCCATGCCCTACCTGCGGCTCTACCAGGGGAAAGTCTTCGTGGTCAAGCTGGGAGGAGCGCTGCTGAGCCGGGCGGAGGTGCTGGATCAGCTGGCCCACCAGGTGGCGCTGCTGCAACAGCTGCACATCCACCTGGTGCTGGTGCACGGCGGGGGTCCGCAGGCCGGAGAACTGGCCCGCCGCCTGGGCCTCGAGGTCGAGACGGTCAACGGCCGCCGGATTACCGACGAGCAGACCCTGGAGGTCTGCAAGATGGTCTTCAACGGCCGGCTCAACACCGACCTGCTGGCTGCCCTCAACGCCCAGCAGGTCCCGGCGATGGGACTCTCGGGCGTGGACGCCGCCACCATCCGGGCGCGCCGCCGGCCGCCGGTGAGCCTTCGCGACGCCGAGACGGGCCGCCGGCGGACCGTCGACTTCGGCTGCGTGGGGGACGTCGAGGAAGTCCGCACCGAGTCACTGCGGCTGCTGATCGGGGGCAACTTCGTGCCGGTCGTCAGCTGCCTGGCCGCCGGGGAGGGCGCGGAAGTCCTCAACGTCAACGCCGACACGGTGGCCGCGCGGCTGGCCATCGCGCTGGCGGCCG
>JBFGHG010000183.1:0-6315 GCA_041578395.1 Acidobacteriota bacterium | reverse complement strand
TCGGAGTTCCTCGAGCAGGGGGCCATGGTCTTCCGCGACCAGGTGAAGCCGGAGCTGCTGCAGTCCCAGGTCGAGATCGGCAGCCACGTCTGCCGCAACATCGACGAGGCGCGCATCGAGGTGACCCGCCTGCGTTCCCTGCTGGGCGAGATCGCCGACCGCAACCAGCGGCGCATCGTGGCCGCCGGCACGCACCCCTTCTCCCGCTGGCAGGACCAGGTCATCACCGACCGCGACCGCTACAAGGCGCTGGTGTCGAACATGCAGTACATCGCGCGGCGCCTGCTGATCTTCGGGATGCACGTGCACGTGGGCATCCCCGAGCGGCGGCTGCGCATCGACGTGATGAACCAGCTGGCCTACTTCATGCCCCACGTGCTGTGCCTGTCGACCAGCTCCCCCTTCTGGCTGGGCAACAACACCGGCCTGAAGTCCTACCGCAGCGTGGTCTTCCAGGACCTGCCGCGCACCGGGGTGCCCGAGTACTTCGTCTCCGAAGGGGAGTACGACGACTTCGTGCGCACGCTGATCGACACCGGCTGCATCGACGAACCCACCAAGATCTGGTGGGACATCCGGCCGCACCCCAAGTTCCCCACCCTGGAAGTCCGCGTCTGCGACTGCTGCACGCTGATCGACGAAGTGATCCCGATCGCCGCGCTCATCCAGGCGTTGGTGGCCAAGCTGCTGGTGCTGCGCAAACAGAACCAGACCTGGCGGATCTACCGCCGCGCCATGATCGAGGAGAACAAGTGGCGCGCCATGAAGGAGGGGATCGAAGGCCACCTGGTGGACCTGGGGAAGAACCAGCAGGTGCCGGTGCGCTTCCTGGTCGAGGAGATGATCGAGTTCGTCGACGAGGTGGTCGACGAGCTGGGTTCGCGCCACGAAATCGAGCGGCTGCGCGAAATCGTGCAGCGCGGGACCAGCGCCGACCGCCAGCTGAAGAGGTTCGGCGAGACGCAGGACCTGAAACAGGTGGTCGACATGCTGGCGGACGAAACCGTCGAGGGTTGTTGATGCTGGGCGCGGTGATGGACCGGCCCCTCACGCTGCCCCACTTCCTGGAGCGGGCCGGCGAGCTGTTCGGCGGCGTCCCGATCGTCAGCCGGCGGCCCGACCGCTCGCTGCACCGCACCACCTACGCCGACCTCTACCGGCGCAGCCGCAGGCTGGCCAAGGCCCTGCAGACGTTGGGACTCGAGCGGGGAGACCGGGTGGGGACGCTGATGTGGAACCACGCGGTCCACCTCGAGTGCTACTTCGGCATCCCGCTGGCCGGCGGGGTCGTGCACACGCTCAACCTGCGGCTGGACCCGCGGGAGCTGGCCTACGTCGTCAACCACGCCGAAGACCGCTTCCTGATCGTGGACGACGTCCTGCTGCCCCTGCTCGCGGCGATCCGCGATCGGGTGAGCCCCGAGAAAGTGTTCGTGGCGACCGCGGGCGGGGAGGTTCCGGAGGGCTGCCTCGGCTACGAAGAGCTGCTCGAGGAACAGGGCGGCGGCGACTTCGACTACCCCGACCTGAGCGAGCACGACGCCGTCGGGATGTGCTACACCTCCGGCACCACGGGGCGCCCCAAGGGGGTCGTCTACTCCCACCGCTCGCTGGTGCTGCACTCGATCGTGGAATGCCTGCCCGACGTGCTGGGCCTGTCGCAGCAGGACACGGTGCTGCCGGTGGTCCCCATGTTTCACGCCAACGCCTGGGGCCTGCCCTATGCGGCCACGCTGGCGGGCTGCCGCCAGGTGTACCCGGGTCCGCACCTGGACGCGGTCAGCCTGCTGGAGCTGATGCAGGACGAACGAGTGACGTTTTCGGCGGGCGTCCCCACCATCTGGATGGGCATTCTGGAGGAGCTGAAGGCCCACCCGGACCGCTGGAAGCTCGAGCCTGCAATGCGGATGGTGGTGGGCGGGTCGGCGGTCCCCGAGCAGATGATCCGCGAGTTCGACCGCTTCGACCTGAACGTCCTGCACGCCTGGGGGATGACCGAGTTGAGCCCGCTGGGGACGCTGTGCCGGCTCAAGCAGGATCACGCCGGGCTGGACCCTGACAGCCGCTACGCGCTGCGCGCCAAGCAGGGCTTGCCCGCCCCGCTGGTCGAGATCCGCACCGTCCACGAAGAGGGCGTGGCGCCGCGTGACGGCCGGACCATGGGGGAGCTGCAGGCCCGCGGCCCCTGGGTGGCCTCCGCCTACCACCGTCCCGAGGAGGAGACCTCGAGCTGGACCGAAGACGGCTGGTTTCGGACCGGCGACGTGGCCACGATCGACCAAGAGGGGTACCTGCAGATCACCGACCGTACCAAGGACCTGATCAAGTCGGGCGGCGAGTGGATCAGTTCGGTGGACCTCGAAAACGCCCTGATGGCGCACCCGGACGTGGCGGAAGCGGCGGTCATCGCCGTGGCGGACCCCAAGTGGCAGGAGCGTCCCCTGGCGGTGGTGGTGGCCCGCCCCGGGAGCCGGCCCGAGGCGGACCAGCTTCGGTCCTTTCTGGCCGAGCGGTTCAGCCGCTGGTGGCTGCCGGACCGGTTCGAGTTCGTCCAGGAGCTGCCCCGTACTTCCACGGGGAAGTTCAAGAAGAGCGAGCTGCGGGAACAATTCTCGGACCCTCGCCGGAGCAGAACGAAATCATGAGAAGAGCTGCGATCGTATTGCTGGCATGTTGGGCAGTGAGCGGCCCGCTTCAGGCCGCCCACCTGTACAAGGCGACGATGGTGCGGGCGGCGCCCGGCAAGCTGCTGGAGCTGATCGCCTTTTACGGCGGGTACTTCGACACCCTGGAAGAGGCGGGAGACGCGCGTCCGCTGTGGATGCGGCACAGCCAGGGAGACCAGTGGGACCTGCTGATCCTGTTTCCCCTGGCCGATTTTGGAAGTTACTACTCGGCCGGCAAGGCGCGCCGCCGCGAAGCCGCTCTGAAGAAGGCCGGCTGGGAGCCCGCCGCGGTGGGCCGGCGGTGGCGCTCGCTGCTGGCCTGGCACGAGGACGTCTTCGTGGACGGCCCGCCGCTGGCCGACGTCCAGAAGGCGTTCGCGGAGGCGGGGTTCTTTCACGTCGAGATGTTTCAGGCCCTGCCCGGGCGCTACGACGACCTCGTCGCACAGCGGCGCATGGAAAACGACTACCTGAAGCGGCTGGACCGCCCGCTGAACCAGATCTACACCCACGTGGACGGGGCCGGGTGGGACTGCTTCACGATCGGGTTTTACCGCGACCTGAAGCACTTCGCCGAGAGCGTCGACATCCCGGCCGAGCGGGAAGAGGAGGCGGCCAAGGCGGCCGGGTTCGAGTCCGCTTCGGCGATCGGGCCCTATTTGCGGGAGCTGATCTCGCAGCACCACGACACCCTGGCGGTGGCAGTGGCGCGGCCTTCCAGGCCGTGATTCCTTTCGGGATCACGGGCAGGGATGCCCGCGCCACGCGCGCCGCTCACTCCGGGAAGTAGTAGATGTCGTCGTCGGTGCCGCTGGCCCCGTCCGGGCCCGAACTCCAGAAGTAGAACGTGTCCTCTCCGGTCGCATAGCCGTAGGGGGCGCCGTCGAAGGGGTCCAGCGGGGGCTCGATGCCCGGCTGCAGGCGCTGCCAGCCGGCGTAGACTTCCTCGATGTCCGCCGGCAGGCTGCCCGTCTCCTCCTGCAGCACGCCGACCATGTGCGCCAGTTCCTCGAAGTCCCGTTCCACCTGCTGCTGCAGCTCTTGGACGTTCTCAGCCGGCGCCGGCGCGGCCTGGCGCTCCAAAGTCTGGCGGAATCCCTCGATCACGCCCCCCACGAACGCCACGGCCAGCAGTCCGCCCAGCATGGGCAGCAGGAAGACCAGCGCCAGGATCGAGAGCGCCCGGATCGGACCCCTGGACAGCGGCGCGGCCCCGCCCAGCAGCTGCGGCTGCAGCGCCGCCACGCGGTCGCACATGGGAGGGTGGCTCATCAGCCATTTCCCGATGGTCATCCATCCGGTGTCGAGTCCCTCGCGCTGGCGCACCAGCGCCTGGAGGTTCACCCCCGGCGCGTGTTTCGGCCCGGCCGAGAGCAGCGACAGCCCGAAGAGCGCGGCGTCGACGTCCCCGCAGGCCGCGGTGCCGAACCGATCGCAGGTGTACTCGCAGGCGCGCGAGTACCCCGAACCCAGGAACGGGACCAGCAGGCCGGGCGCCAGCAGCCAGTTCCAGCGGAGGTGTCCGCAGCGGTGATGCGCCAGTTCGTGAGCGATGATCATGTCGGCGGCCCGCTGGTTGTCGCCGCAGGCCTCCAGCAGGTCGCTGTACAGCACGATGATCTCGGAACGCAGGAAGCGGGTGGCCAGGGCGTTGAGGGTTCCCCCGGCCTCCATCAGGTAGGCCTCCGGCTCCGAGCGCAGGCCGAGCCGGCGCGACAGGTAAACCACCCGCTGGTACAGCTCCGGGAACTGGTCCGGGCCCAGCCGCACGGCATTGCCCCGAACGTAGGCCACGAACGTCAGGTGAGCCACGAACAGCACCAGGCCGATCAGGAGCGCGTAGATGATCCCGATGATGGTCACGGCCAGCAGCAGCCAGATGCCCGCCGCGGCCAGGATCACCAGCATCAGCAGCGGGATCTCGGTGGGCCAGCGCTCCACCTGCACCGGTTCCGGCGGAGGTGGCTCGGCGGACTGCGCCTGGTCGCTCATGCACCCTCCACGGCGGGACCCAGGCTCTCGGCCAGTTCCCGTCCCAGCGCCCGGCTCCCCTCCGGAGTCGCGCCCGCCTGCGAAGCGACGTAGGACCCCAGGCGGTTGCCGGCCTCGCTCACCGTCTCAAGAGAGGCGCCCCGCAGGTAGCAACAGGTCAGGGCCGCGGTGAAGGCGTCCCCCGCCCCCACCGTGTCCGCCACCTCGCTCGGGTAGCCCGGGTGGGAACAGGACTCCCCGCGGCGGGGGACCAGCAGGCTGCCGGAGCCCCCGCGCGTCACGCACACCAGGCTCAGCGCAAAGGCGGCCAGCAGGGACCGGGCACCCTCCTCGAGGCCGCTGCCGGGGTCGAGTCCCAGCAGCCGGCAGACCGGCGCCAGCTCCTGGTCGTTCAGTTTGACCAGGTCGGCCCGCGCCAGCGACTCCCGCACGGTGTCCGCCTCGAAGAAGTCCTGGCGCAGGTTGACGTCGTAGATCCGCAGCACGCCGTCGGGCAGGCCGTCCAGGAAGCGCCGCGTGGTCTGCCGCGACAGGGGCGCCCGCTGAGCCAGACTGCCGAAGCAGACGGCGTCCGCCCGCCGTCCCAGCTCGCGGAGCCTCTCGGTGTACTCCAGGAAGTCCCAGGCCACTCCCTCGCGGATCACGAACGTGGGCTGGCCTTCGTCGTCCACCGTCACCTGCACGGTCCCGGTGGGCCGGCCCTCCGGGAGCTGGACGTAGCGGGTGGACAGTCCGTGCGATTGCAGGCGGTGGAGCGCTTCCTCTCCCAGCGCGTCGCGGCCCACGCCGGTCACCACGATCCCTTCGTCGCCCAGGCAGGTCACGTGGTAGGCGAAGTTGGCGGGCGCCCCCCCGGGCTGCTTTCCGCCCGGCAGCAGGTCCCAGACGAATTCTCCCACGCCCACGATCCGGTATTGCATCGTTGTGTTTTCAGGGTCCCCCTACCGGAAGTAGATCCAGAGGCAGATTACCAGCAGGACCAGGCCGGCCGACAGCACCATGTTGACCCGCCGCTGGCCCGCGCTTTCCGGCGCCAGATCCGGGGTGTCGGCGCGGCCCGCGTCGGCGGTGGCGAAGGTCAAACCCGCCAGTTTTTCCAGCGATTCCGGCCTCGTCGCCAGACTCACCCCCACCAGCACCACCGAGGAAACCACGAAAATGAAGATCGCGTAGTGCAGGAAGTTGATGGTCACCATGTAATGGACGGGGCCCGCGGCCCCGTACCAGGCCGGTCCCAGCACCTCCAGCACGAAGCGCGCCGCCCCCAGCACGAAGCCGGTCATCAGCGCCGCGAAGGCCCCGTAGCGATTGGCCCCCACCCAGAAGATGCCGAACAGGAAGCAGGCGGCGATGGGGGGGCTGATGTACGCCTGCACGCTCTGCAGGTAGATGAAGACCTCGCTCGAGATGTTCTTGATGAAGGGGACCCAGAGGATGCCCAGCACTACCAGCAGCAGGGTGAAGATTCGCCCGGTGAAGACCAGCGGCCGCTCGCCCGCCTGGGGGAAGTACTTCTTGTAGAGGTCGATGGTGAACAGCGTCGAACTGGAGTTGAAGGTGGAGGCCAGCGACGACATCAGCGCCGCCAGCATGGCCGCCACCATCACCCCGATCAGGCCCGTGGGCAGCAGCGCCTGGATCAGCGTCGGATAGGCGT
>JBFGHG010000182.1:0-6330 GCA_041578395.1 Acidobacteriota bacterium | reverse complement strand
GGCGCTCGAGCTGGATCCCGCTCACCCCCACGCCTCCGACTGGCTGGGGTTCGTTCGCGATGTCCGCGATTTCCCGGTCCGAAACCCGGTAGAGTTGATGCGGGGCGAGCAGACCGGACTGGCGGCCGACCTCCGAGCCTTCGTGGAGCGGGGGGGCTCGATCCCGCGTGCGGTCCGCGTGCTGGCATTCCGGCTGGGCACAGCTCAGCTGTGCTCGATGGCGCTGGCTGAGGTGGCCGTCGAGCTGGTCCGGACGGAGGCCTGGGACGACGCCGTCGCCTGGCTGGAGGCCTGGGAGCGGGAGGTGCCTCCCTTGCGGCCGACTGTCCTGACCTACCGGGTGCTGGTCCTGCTTCGCAACGGCCGCGAGGACGAGGCGAGGAAGTCGTACGAGTCGGTGCTGGAGAGTGCCGCCGACTCCCGGTTCGTGGTGATGCGCGCGAGCGGGGAGGCCGTGGAGCACTTCGGCGCAACCCTGGAGCAACCGGCCGTCCTGGAGAGGACGATCCCCGGCTACACGCAGACCGCCATCATGGACGGCGCCGACGGCTCGGTCTTCGTGCAGGGCATCGTGGAAACCGACGGCCGGCTGAGCGGCATGCACGTGCTGCAGGGTGTGCACCCGGACCTGGACGCCAACGCCCTCGCGTCGCTCGGCGAGTGGAGATTCGAACCGGGCCGGCTGGGAGGCCGGCCGGTACGCTGGGGAGTCATCCTCGAGATCACCTTCGCCCTCCGCTGACTGGGGCGCTCGGGAGTGAGCTACGGCTGCGCTTCCAGGCGCTGGGCGGCTTCCAGCAGGTCGGGATTGCCGTAGGGCTGGTCGGTGAACTGCTCCACCCGGTAGGCCCTCGTCTGGTAGGCGTCCTCCAGCACGCGGTTCTTCTGATTGGGCATGCCCGTGGTGGTGGACAGCGCCAGCCAGCGCAACCGGTACGGGCCGTCCACGCCTCGTTCGCGCAGCGCCAGGCCGTAGAAGTCCAGCGCCATCCAGTGCAGCCCCGGCTCGAGGCGGGTAGCGGTCTGCGCCCAGACCAGCGGCTCCTCCTGCGGCCCGTAGAGCGTTCCTTCCAGGTGAAACCGGCCGGCGCGGCGGACGCGGACTTCGGCCTCCAGGCGCAGGCTGCCGTCCACCAGGGCTTCGCGCACGCGGCCCGTGGGTACGGCGTCCGGGACGCTGTAGAGGAACCCATTGCTGGCCGCCCGCTCCTCCCCCTCGAGGGTGAGGGCGCGCACGGCCACCAGGAAGCTCCCTTTCAACTCCCGGGCGCTGTCCGGTGGCGGCTGAAACAAAGCGGTGTAAATCCGATCTCCCGCCTCGCCGTCCACAGCGTCACCGGAATCTTCGAGCTCGACCCGGGCCACTTCGCCCGCCGTCTCGTGCACGAAGGCGGCCCAGACGCGCTCGGCCCCGACTCGCTGACCGTCTCGGGACAAGTAGGCGTAGACGAATACCGGCTCGGGTGCCTCGTAGCTGACTTGCGACAGCAGCACCGTGAGCGTCGGCCCGGCGCCGCCCGGTCCCGGTTGGCTGGCCGGCTGGGGAGTCCGCTCCCGGGCGATCGGGTCCTCTCCCTCGATGGGGTGGCTGCTCTCGGGAAAGCGCGCGCGAAGGCGGTAGTCCCGGGCCGCACTCGAGGTGAGCCCCGCCGGCAGGGGACGGCTGGAGGTCACGCTGGCGCCGAAGGAGGCGACCTCTTCCGGAGTGATCTCGGTGTCCACGAAGGAGGCGCGAGGCGTGGCGGCACGGCCGGCCGATGACGCGCCCCGCTCGCCGGCGGGCGCCTCCCCGGGCGCCGTGGTCTGCGTCGAACGGATGGTTCGGACCGCCGACACGCCGAGATAGACGAGCACGGCCAGCCCCGCCACCGCAACGATCACCACCCAGGACTTCCAACCACCTCGACTCATGGAACCCCCCCCTCAATACAACGCCGCGATGAACTGGGCGGTCGACATGGCGCTGGCGACCTGGGTGTTGGGAGCGCAGGGAGCGCCACCGCAGCTCCAGATGCCGTCGGGGACCTGGCGGCGCGTGTCCCGGTCGTTGTCGTCGCGTTCGTCGTCGTGGTTCTCGTGGGCCCCGTCCAGGTTCAGAAAGCCGAACGACTCCTGCTTGTTCGAGTTGCCGCACACGTTGGAGTTGTTGTAGCCGGTACCCGCGCTGCCCCCGCAGGCGAAGATCGAAGCGTACTGCACGACGCCGTCGTCCTCGCCCGACAGGCAGGCGCTGGCCCCGAAGATCGCCTCGTATCCCCCCGTCAGGTAGACGTTGCGCGCCGGGGCGTTGGAGAACAGGCGGACCTGTACGTCGTTGGCGCTGCGTAGCCACCAGGTGGCCGTGTCGCAGTCCTGGATGAAGGACGCCAGGAAATTGCAGCCGCCGCTGGACTGGCCGCAGACTGCGTCGGCCCCTTCCGAGCCGCGGTGGGCGCCGCCCGTGGTGATGGCCAGACTGATCCGGGAAGCCACGGTGGAATAGGGGCCGTTGAAGTTGTAATTGGGGTCGGACGAGTCGTTGTTGCCCAGGATGAAGTCCATCACGGTCCCGCCCATCGAATGGGCGACGACCCAGAACGTGCCCCCTTGCGACCAGCTCTGGGCGCAGCGGTTGCCGCCCCCGTCGGCCACCCCGTTGGTGGCGTCCACGATCTCCTGCGCCACGTGCCCCGCGGCGCCGCTTCCCCAGTAGGGGGCGGTTAGGTTGTAGCCCACCACGTAGTAGCTGGCGGCGAAGTTCTTGGTGGCGGTCCGCACGAAGTCCCGGCTGCCGTCCACCCAGTAGTTGCGCGCGGCCGAATAGCTGGTGAAAGTGTTGGTGTCGGTCTGCTTGCCGTGTACGAACATCAGGCAGGGAGCCGCCTCTGCTGCGGCGCCGGCGAACGTGCCGGCCAGCAAGGCCGTCAGGCTGCAGCGTACCCTGAATCGCGTCTTCATCGATCTCCTCCCATCCCAGAAGGGATTTCAGTCTCTTAAACAAACGTACGTAATGCCCGAAAGCCGCTGATTTACAACGG
Source organism: Acidobacteriota bacterium (assembly GCA_041578395.1). Classification (GTDB taxonomy): domain Bacteria; phylum Acidobacteriota; class UBA6911; order RPQK01; family JANQFM01; genus JBFGHG01. The sequence goes on along the minus strand of JBFGHG010000182.1, from coordinate 3,313 downwards.
GTTTTGGAGGAGCCAAGATTGTAGGCCTCCGCCCCAGCCAAAACCCGTTGCTCTCAAAGAGGGGTCTGTCTGTACTTCGGAGAAACGTTCAGATTCTTACAGGAGGGAAATCTTTTTTTCGAAAACTTCAATCGTCGCCGCCCCACGCCAGCTCCGCCATCATGGCCGTGTACATCTGAATGTCCAGCCGCAGTTCCTCGAGGCTCAGATACTCGTGCTCGGTATGGCCCGTGTAGGCCCGATGAGGCATGTGGGGCCCGAAGCTCACGCCGTTGGGGAAGAGCCGCGCGTGCGTCCCGCCCCCCGCCGACAGGGCGGCGGCGTCTTCGTCACCGGTGAAATGGGCGTAGACGCCCAGCAGGACCGGCACGTGCGGCGCGTCTTCGATCAGGTGGGGCTCGCCCAGGAGGAGGTTCAACCCCACCGACTCCAGGCCCCGCTTCTGCTTCCAGGCATCGACCAGTTCGCGGATCTCCGACTCCAGCTGCGCGGTGGACTTGCCCGCGGGGCGCCGCAGGTTGAGGCTGAGGACCAGTGTGCCGTCCTGCTCGGACAGGGTCGTCGCCGCCAGCGTGAGCGGCCCCATGAAGGGATGGCGGAAGGCGACGTCGCCGAACAGTTCCGCGTGGTGGCCGGTCCCCACGTACCGGTTCAGGAAATCGACGGCAAGGGCTGGCGCGGTTGCGCCCAACTCCAGACCACCGAGCAGTTCGGCCAGATGGGTGATGGCGTTGACGCCTTCCTGCGGCTCGGAAGAGTGGGCCGCTTTTCCGCGGGCGCGGACCTCGAGTGCCCCCGCCCGTGGCGTGAAGGAGTACTCCACGGCGGGGTGCCGCTGCGCCCGCTCCCAGAGCCCGGCCACCAGATCCGCGGATGCGTTCTCGATGTGGGCCAGCGCGTCCTCGGGCACCTGGCTGACGAACGAGCCGCCCCGCACGCCGCTCAACAGCGGGCCCTCGCCCCGTGGCGGCTCAGTCGCGGGGAACTGCAGCTGGACCAGACACCACCCCTTTTCCGCCGTCACCACCGGAAAGCGGGAGTCGAGCGCGATGTTGAGCCGCGGAGGCTCGAAGCTCTGCAGGAAGTCGGTCATGGGCGTCCAGTCCGACTCCTCGGTGTAGGAGACGATCAGCTCCAGCCGCCGGCGCAGCGGGTGGCCCTGCTCGGCCAGGGCCTTCATGGCGTACAGGGCGATCGCTATCGGCCCCTTGTCGTCTTCGGAGCCGCGCGCAATCAACCGTCCGGGCTCGCTTTCCCGGTCGAGTTCGAAGGGGCTTCGCCGCCACTTGGACGGGTCGGCGGGCTGCACGTCGGCGTGCGTGATCACACCCACCCGGTCGTCCGATTCGCCCAACCCGACAATTACCACCGCCCCGTGGTCCTGGAAGTCCAGGCCCAGTTCTTCCGCCTTCGCCCGAAGATAGCCCGTGAGCTTCCGGAACTCGGGGTTCTCGGCGTTGGGCACGCCGGGCGTGGCCACGGTCCGGAAGCGGACCAGCTCCGCCAGCGTTTCGATGATCTCGTCCTCGTAGGTGGCCAGCGCATGGCCGGCGGCGGCCAGTGCCTCAGCGGACGGCTCCGCTCCCGAAGCCGAAGCGGAGGCAGCGAGAGTCAGCACCAGCAGCGCGTGGAAGATCTTCATGATGAAACCGCCTTTGACTTTCGAGAGTACCGCCCGGCCGGCGGCGGGTTCAAGCGCCGCCTGTTCGCGCCTCGACTGACGGGGACTGAGGGCTCAGGGAAGTCGGACCCGGATCACGCCGTCCTCCTTCGAGACCTCTACCCCCCGAAACTCTCCCCGCACCCCGGCGGCGCTGATCAGCACCGTCTCGCCGTCGGCCACCACCTGCGGCTCCGACTCGAACCCGTTCAGCTCGAGCTCGCCGACACCCTGAAACAGGGGATGCGCTCCCAGGCCCCGCGTCAACGCCTGGCGGTTCAGGACCTCGATCCGTCCCTCCGCGTTGCCCAGCCGCAGCATCCGGGTGTGCAGCAGGCCCCCCTCCACCTGAGTGATGTTCTGCGGATCGAAGGCCTCCGGCCAAAGCGGTTGCCCGCTCGTGACCAGAATCCGCCAGCCGGGCCGGCCTCGAAACTCCTTCAGCAGCCGGGCGCGGCGCTGCCGCAGCTCGGCGACCCTCCGGCGGGCGGTCTGCTCGGCCCGCTCGATGTCCGGGACGTCCAATTTGCACGTCCCGAGCTCCTTCCCGCGCAGCGACACCGCCAGCAGGCGGTCCAGGGACGGATCGTCCAGTTCCGTGAGCATCCCCTTCCAACGCGGCTCGACTTCATCGAGCAGAATGGCCAGCGCCCGGCCGGCCTGGTAGGCACGGTCCCGCACCGCGTCGGCGGCGAAGGCTTCGGAAAGAGAAGGCGGCGGCGCCTCCAGGAAGAGGTGCTGAACGTAGTTGGCCAGACCCTCGTTGAGCTCCGAGAGGCGTTCGTAGGCGACGGCCCCCTCCGGCAACAGCTCGAAGCGCTTCTTGCGCAGCCGCAGGGCGCAGCCGGCCCAGTTGTTCTGCCCGTCCCCGGGGTCCGCCTCCAGGGCGCGGCGCAGCGCCAGCGTCTCCAGCACCCGGACCTGCAGCTGCTCCGCGTCCTCGAAGGGATACTCGAAGACGCTCATCTCATTGGCCTGCCAGCCCGGGTGGCGGTTCCGCTGAAAGACGTGAAAGGACTCGTGCACGGCCACCGACGCCAGCTGGACGGGCTCGCGTGAAGCGGCGGCGCCCTCCAGCAGGAGCGTGGCCGTGAGGACTCCTCCCAGCTCGATCGAACTGTTGGCCGTCACGCCGGGGTGACGCCCTTCCCTCCACCAGAACCCGGACGGCTCCGAGGAGGCGCGGCTGAACTCGGGAGGCGGGCCGGGATGACGGAACAGCAGCGTGTAGCGGCCGTCGTAGACGGCCAGCGGGACGGAGCGGGGCTCGAATCCCGGCCACAGCCCGCCGGAGTCGCGCTCGAGGAGCTCCCGCTCGACGTCGTGCGCCGGGGAGGAGTCCGCTGCCGGCTGGGCGCTCCCGGCGGCCAGGGCAAAGAACACGGCGAGCGTGACGAGCATCGAAGATCTTCCTTTCAGGGATTCAGGTGAAGCCGGAGCTTCCGAAAACGAACCGCCACCGGCCGCCGCCGCGATCCCTCTTCGTCTTTGCCGACCCAGTCACTGTAGCCGACCAGGACCTCGTTTCGTCCCGCCGAAACGGGGAAGAAGAAACTTCCTTCCAGGGACTCGTGCTTCCTCTCGGCGGTCCACTCCCTTTCCGGAGGGCCGGGCCCCTGCCGAAACCGAACCCGCATCGGCAGCTCGGCGATC
>JBFGHG010000181.1:0-6338 GCA_041578395.1 Acidobacteriota bacterium | reverse complement strand
GAGCTGGCCACCATCCGCACCGGACGCGCGTCCATCCACCTGCTGGACAACATCAGGGTGGACTACTACGGCACCCAGACGCCGTTGAACCAACTGGCCAACCTGCACGTGCCGGAGCCGTCGCTGATCACGGTGCAGCCCTGGGACGTCTCGCAGATCGCGCAGATCGAGCGGGCCATCCTGGCCTCCGATCTGGGGGTCACGCCCTCCAACGACGGCAAGCTCATCCGCATCCCGATCCCGCCGTTGACGCAGGAACGGCGCCAGCTGCTGGCCAAGCAGGTCGGCAAGACGGCCGAGGACCACCGCACCGCGGTCCGCAACATCCGGCGCGACAGCAACGACCAGCTGAAGAAGGCGCTCAAGGACAAGGAGATCTCCGAGGACGCGGAATACCGGGCGCTGGGGGAGGTGCAGGAGCTGACCAACGAGTACATCGGGAAGATCGACGGGGTGGCGGCGGCCAAGGAGAAGGAGATTCTCGAAGTCTAAATTTCAAATCTCAAACGGTATTTCGGAAGCATTTGATTTTTGCAACTCGAGACGGCATCCAAACGTCCTGAAGAGCGGATGACGGAGCAGCGCGAGCAGCAGGCGGAATTCGAATTCGACGAACGCCCTCACCCGGTGCCGGACCGGCAGGACCCCCCTCAGGAACCTCCTCCTCCCGCCTTTTTCAAAGAAGTCAAAGCCTGGGCGCGGGACATCTTTTTCGCGGCGCTGACTGCGATTCTGATCGTGGTCTTCGTGATCCAGCCGGTCAAGGTCGAGGGGACCAGCATGCAGCCGCACCTCTCGGACCAGGAACGCATTTTCGTCAACAAGTTCGTCTACCACTTCACCGACATCGAGCGCGGGGACGTGGTCGTCTTCTGGTATCCCAAGGAGCCCTCCAAGTCGTTCATCAAGAGGGTGATCGGGCTGCCGGGGGAGCAGCTGGAGGTTCGCAGCGGCATCGTCTACGTCAACGGCGAGGAGGTCAACGAACCCTACGTGCGCTCCGAGTTCTTCGACTACCACTCCTACGGCCCCGTCACGGTCCCGCCCCAGACCTTCTTCGTGATGGGCGACCACCGCAACTCCAGCAACGACAGCCGCCACTGGGGCGCCGTCCCCCGCGACAACATCTTCGGCAAAGCCATCTTCCGCTACTGGCCGATGTCGAAGCTAGGCCTGCTGGAGTAGTCGTGGCGCGGCCTTCCAGGCCGTGAATCACGGGCAGGATGCCCGTTCCACTTCCTCGCGTCATCCCTGCGTGATACGCTCCGGCGCCAGTATGACCGACGGAATTCTGTTCCTGGAAGACGGCGCGCGCTTCGAGGGCCGCCTCTTCGGTTCCCGCCGCGAATGCCTGGGCGAAGTCGTTTTCAACACCTCCATGACCGGCTACCAGGAGGTCCTGACCGACCCCTCCTACGCCGGACAGATCGTGGTGATGACCGCGCCGCAGATCGGCAACTACGGCGCCAACAGCCAGGACGACGAGTCGAGCCGCTCCCACGTGGCCGGCTTCGTGGTCCGCGAGTGCAGCCCCATCTTCAGCAACTGGCGGGGGGAGTCGACGCTGAACGACTACCTGGTCCGCCAGGGCGTGGGGGGGATCTCCGAGATCGACACCCGGGCGCTGGTGCGCCACATCCGCACCCGCGGGGCGATGCGCGGCGTCCTGGCGCCCGCTGGCACGTCCGGGGACGAGTTGCGCCGCAAAGTCTTCGAGCACCCGACCATGGAAGGCAGCGATTACGTCCGCACCGTCACCACGGAGCAGTCGTACGGGGTCGACGCGGAGCAGCCGCGCTTTCACGTGGTGGCCTACGACTTCGGGATCAAGCGCAACATCCTGCGCTGTTTGGCGCGCCGCGGCTGCCGGGTGACGGTAGTGCCGGCCGCCACGCTGGCCGAGGACGTGCTGTCGCTGGACCCGGACGGGATCTTCCTCTCCAACGGGCCGGGCGACCCCGAACCGCTCGGCTACGCGGTCGACAACGTCCGCAAGCTGGTGGGCAAGCGGCCCCTGTTCGGCATCTGCCTGGGCCATCAGCTGCTGGGGCTGGCGCTGGGGGGGCGCACTTTCAAGATGAAGTTCGGCCACCGCGGGGGCAACCAGCCGGTCAAGAACCTGCGCACCCAACGGGTGGAGATCACCAGCCACAACCACGGGTTCGCCGTCGACCCCGATTCGCTGGACGCCTCCACGGTCGAGCCCACCCACATGAACCTGAACGACCAGACGCTGGAGGGGCTGCGCCACCGCTCGCTGCCCGCGTTTTCCGTGCAGTACCACCCGGAGGCCTCGCCGGGGCCGCACGACTCGCTCTATCTGTTCGACGACTTCGTCCAGCTGATGGCCGGCGCCGGCGGCTGATATCGACATGCCCAGACGAGACGACATTCACCGCATCCTGATCATCGGCTCGGGCCCCATCGTGATCGGCCAGGCCTGCGAGTTCGACTACTCCGGCACCCAGGCCTGCAAGGCGCTGCGCGAGGACGGCTTCGAGGTGGTGCTGGTCAACTCCAACCCGGCCACCATCATGACCGACCCGGAGATCGCGCACCGCACCTACGTCGAGCCGCTGACGCACGACTTCGTGGCCGAGATCGTCCGCCGCGAGCGCCCCGACGCCCTGCTGCCCACCGTGGGGGGGCAGACCGGTCTGAACCTCTCCGTCCAGCTGTGCGAGTCGGGCGTGCTCGAAGAGTGCGGCGTGGAGATGATCGGGGCCAATCTGGAGGCGATCCAGGTCGCGGAAGACCGGCGCCTCTTCCGCCGGGCCATGGAGGAGATCGGACTCGAGGTGCCTCGTTCCGGGTTCGCGGGATCGCTCGAGGAAGCCCGCGCCATCGCAGCCGAGGTGGGACTGCCCGCCGTGATCCGCCCCTCTTTCACGCTGGGGGGGACAGGGGGAGGCCTCGCCTTCAACAGCGAGGAGTTCGACGAGATCGTACGACGGGGCCTGCAGCTGTCGCCCATCCACGAGGTGCTGGTGGAAGAGTCGATCATGGGCTGGAAGGAGTTCGAGCTGGAGGTGATGCGCGACCTCAACGACAACGTCGTGATAATCTGCTCGATCGAGAACTTCGACGCCATGGGGGTGCACACGGGCGACTCCATCACCGTGGCCCCGGCCCAGACGCTGACCGACCGCGAGTACCAGCAGATGCGCGACGCGGCCATCGCCGTGATCCGCAAGGTGGGCGTGGAGACGGGGGGCTCCAACATCCAGTTCGCGGTCAACCCGAAAACCGGCCGCCAGGTGGTCATCGAGATGAACCCGCGCGTGTCGCGCTCCTCGGCGCTGGCGTCGAAGGCGACGGGCTTTCCCATCGCCAAGATCGCCGCCAAGCTGGCCGTCGGCTACACGTTGGACGAGATCCCCAACGACATCACCCGGGAGACGCCGGCCAGCTTCGAGCCGACGCTCGACTACGTGGTGGTCAAGATCCCGCGCTGGAACTTCGAGAAGTTTCCGGGCTCGTCGCCGGTGCTGGGAACGCAGATGAAGTCGGTGGGCGAGGTGATGGCCATCGGCCGGACTTTCAAAGAGGCCTTCTGGAAGGGCTGGCGCTCGCTCGAGACCGACAAGGGGCTGGCCGACGAGGTCATCGACCGGCAGCGCCTGCGGGAGCTGCTGATCCAGCCCAACCCGGTGCGCCCGGCCTACCTGCGGGCGGCCTTTCGACAAGGGCTCGAAGTCGAGCAGGTGCACGAGCTGACCGGCATCGACCCCTGGTTCCTGGACCGCTTCCGGGAAGTGGTCTTGCTGGAGCGGTCGCTGGAGGGCCGGACGCTGTACGAACTGGAGGCGGCGGAATTGCTCGAGGCCAAGCGCAGCGGCATCTCCGACCTGGACCTGGCGCGGCTGCTGGAGGGTCCGGAAGGCGCGGCGCTGACCGGGCGGGACGTCCTGGAGCGGCGGATCGAGCTGGGCGTCGAGACGGTCTTCAAGCGGGTGGACACCTGCGCGGCGGAGTTCGAGTCCTTCACGCCCTACTTCTACTCCACCTACGAGCGGGAGGACGAGAGCGAGCCCACGGACGCCCGCAAGATCGTGATCCTGGGCAGCGGCCCCAACCGGATCGGGCAGGGGATCGAGTTCGACTACTGCTGCTGCCATGCCGCCTTCGCGCTGGCTGCGGACGGTTACGAGACCATCATGGTCAACTGCAACCCGGAGACGGTCTCCACCGACTACGACACCTCCGACCGCCTCTACTTCGAGCCGCTGACCTTCGAAGACGTGATGGCGATCGTCCGTTCGGAAAAACCCGAGGGGGTGATCGTGCAGTTCGGCGGCCAGACCCCGCTGAAGCTGGCGCTGCCGCTGATGCGCGCCGGGGTTCCCATCATCGGGACCTCGCCCGAGTCGATCGACCTGGCCGAGGACCGCGAGCAGTTCGGCGCGCTGCTGCGGGAGCTGGAGATCCCGCAGCCGGAGGCGGGGATGGCCCGCAGCATCGAGGAGGCGCGCGCCATCGCGCACCGCATCGGCTACCCGGTGCTGGTGCGCCCATCCTACGTGCTGGGCGGCCGGGCCATGGCCATCGTCTACGACGATCCGGCGCTGGAGCGCTACGTCCGGGAGGCGGCCGGCGTGGCGCCGGAGCATCCGCTGCTGGTGGACCGGTTCCTGGAGGACGCGCGCGAGTACGACGTGGACGCCCTGTGCGACGGCCGCCGGGTGGTCATCGGCGGGATCATGGAGCACATCGAAGAGGCGGGCATCCACTCCGGCGACAGCACCTCGGTGCTGCCGCCGATCGTGATCGAGGAGGAGCACCTGGAGACGATGCGCCGCTACACCCGCGAGCTGGGCCTGGCCCTGGGGGTGGTGGGGCTGATGAACGTCCAGTTCGCGGTGGCCGACGGCAAGGTCTTCGTGCTGGAGGTCAACCCCCGGGCCAGCCGAACGGTGCCGTTCGTGAGCAAGGCCACGGGCGTGCCGCTGGCCAAGGCGGCCTCGCGGCTGATGATCGGCAAGACCCTGACGGAGCTGGGGCTCACGGAGGATTTGACCGTCCGCCAGTGTTTCATCAAGGCGCCGGTCTTTCCCTTCGCCAAGTTCGCCGGGGTGGACAGCATCCTGGGTCCGGAGATGCGTTCGACCGGGGAAGTGATGGGGGTCTCGGACAGTTTCGGCGAAGCCTACGCCAAGGCGCAGATCAGCGCCGGGCTGCTGCTGCCCACCGGGGGGACGGTCTTCGTCAGCGTCAACGATCGCGACAAGCGCTACATCGCCAACATCGCCCGCGACTTCCAGGACCTCGGCTTTCAGATCGTGGCGACTTCGGGGACGGCGGCCTTCTTGACCGAGCACGGGATCGCCGCCGACACGGTCTACAAGGTCAACGAGGGCCGTCCCAACGCGGTGGACCTCCTGAAGAGCGACAAGATCCAGCTGGTGGTCAACACTCCGCTCGGCAAGGAGTCGCACTTCGACGAGAAGGCGATCCGCCGGGCCTGCATCCAGCTGGGGGCCCCCTGCATCACGACCCTGTCGGCGGCCGCGGCGGCGGTCAGTGCGATTCACGCCCTGCAGAGGCGGGAAGTGAACGTGATGAGCCTGCAGGAGTGCCACGAGGTCCGAAGTGGCACCGCCTTCCAGGCCGTGATTCATCAATGAGCCGGGCAGCGTTTGCGTCGTCCGCGAGCGCTACATCGCTGACCGCGCCCCGACGACTCGAGCGGACTCTGAACTCTGACCGGAGATGCTGTGCGTCGCCTGCCTCGAGCCCTACCACGAGCGGCTGATCCCGTACGGCGGCTCTCCTTTGGCGTGGTCTTCCGGGCGGGAAACTAGCCGGCATCGTTCACGGACCTTTCGGCTGCGAGCGCGGATAGCACGCCATGCAGCCAGGCAGTCAACCAGAGTCGCCGCCACCCGGCTTCTCCTTTTCGCGCTGCCTGGCCTGTTCGTAGCCGAAATCGATCACGTCTCCTTCGACGACGAAGAGGGGCTCCTGAAAGCAGCGCTGGGTCCGGCGATCCTCTCGGCCTGCGCGAGCGCGAAGTCGGGGGCCGCCTTTCTTGTCGTCGAGCCCGTCAGTGCCATCACTCTCTGCAGCTTGGGCTCCTCGATTTCGATGGTCGTCATCATCTCAGCTCGACTCCGACTTCTTCTTCGCCACCCACCCCTCCTTGACCGCCTGGCGGCCGCGGGCGATGGCCAGCGACTCGGCGGGCACGTCCTCGGTGATGGTGGAGCCGGCCGCCACGTAGGCGTTCTTTCCCACCCTGACGGGCGCGATCAGCTGGCTGCCGCTGCCGATGAAAGCACCCTCTTCGATCACGGTCTCATGCTTGCGCTTGCCGTCGTAGTTGCAGGTGATCACGCCGG
>JBFGHG010000180.1:0-6338 GCA_041578395.1 Acidobacteriota bacterium | reverse complement strand
GGGGGCTACTTTGCCGCAGGCGGGGAGGATCAAGAACGAGAGCAAAATCTCAAATCTCAAATTTCAAATCTCGAGTAAATTCCAATGTTCAATTTTCAATCAAACGGCTCATTTCACGGCACTTACTGGTGAAGGACTGACGCCATTTCTCAGAGGATGTACCTCGAGAGGTCCTGGTCCTTGACCAGGTCGGAGAGGCGGGTGTCGACGTAGGCTTCGTCGACCACGAAGCGCTTCTCCTTCGAGTCGGGGCCCTGGAAGGAGATTTCTTCCAGCAGCGTCTCCAGCACGGTGTGCAGGCGGCGGGCGCCGATGTTTTCGGTGCTGCGGTTGACCTGGTCGGCCAGCCTGGCGACCCGGCGCAGGGCGCCGTCGGTGAAGGTCAGTTCGATGCCCTCGGCCGACAGCAGGGCCCGGTACTGGCGGATCAGGGAGTTCTCCGGCTCGGTCAGGATGCGCACCAGGTCCGCCTCGCTCAAGCTCTCCATCTCCACCCGGACCGGGAAGCGTCCCTGCAGCTCCGGGATCAGGTCGGCCGGCCGGGAAACGTGGAAGGCCCCGGCGGCGATGAACAGGACGTGGTCGGTGCGGACGGGGCCGTAGCGGGTGTTGACGCTGGTCCCCTCCACCAGCGGCAGCAGGTTGCGCTGCACCCCCTCGCGGGACACCTGTGGCCCCTGGCCCGACTCCCGGCCCGCCACCTTGTCCAGCTCGTCGACGAAGACGATTCCGTCCTCCTGGACCCGGGTGAGCGCTTCGCGTACGACCTGGTCCATGTCCACCAGCCTGGCTTCCTCCTCCTGGACCAGGTAGTTGATCGCCTCCCCGACCCGCATCTTCTGCACCGTCGGCTGGTTGACCATGCCCAGCAGGTCCATCAGGTGGACTTCGAACTCCTCGTCTCCGACTCCGGAGAGTTCCGCCCCGGCCGGAAAACGGTCGATCACTTCCAGTTCGATCCGTCGTTTGTCCAGTTTTCCGGCCCGAAGCTGGCGGCGCACTTCCTCCCGAAGCTTCTTCCCGCGCTTCCCTTCCAGCCGGCGGCGCCTCGACTTCTTCTGCTTGCCCCGGGGCTTGGTCAGCAAATCGAGCAGGCGCTCTTCGGCGTTCTTCTGCGCCCGCTTCTCGATCTCGGCCAGGCGGCCGCGGCGGACCATCTGGACGGCGTTTTCCGCCAGTTCGTCGATGATCGACTCCACGTCGCGCCCCACGTAGCCGACTTCGGTGAACTTGCTGGCCTCCACCTTCAAGAACGGCGCGTTGGACAGCCGGGCCACCCGGCGCGCCAGCTCCGTCTTTCCCACCCCGGTGGGCCCGATCAGGATCAGGTTGCGGGGCTGCACGTCGCGGGCCAGCTCGGGTGCCAGCTGGCGGCGGCGGCGCCGGTTGCGCAGGGCCACGGCCAGGGCGCGCTTGGCCCGGGTCTGTCCCACCACGTGGCGGTCCAGCTCGGCCACGATGCCTCGGGGGGTCAGATCGTCAACGGAAGACGGCGCCGGCCGGGATTGCTTCTTCATCCTGCAATCAACCTCGCAAGGTCTCGACGGTCAGGTTCGAGTTGGTGAACACGCAGATCTCGGCGGCGATCCGCAGCGACTCTTCGGCCACCTCGGTGGCCGTCTTGCGGGTGAAGCGCAGCAGCGCCCGGGCGGCGGCCAGGGCATAGGCGCCCCCGGAACCGATCGCGATCACCCCGTCCTCCGGTTCGATCAGGTCTCCCGCCCCCGAGATCAGAAACGACTCCTTCTCGTCGCTCACCACCAAACACGCCTCCAGATGCCGCAGCACGCGGTCCGTCCTCCACTCCTTGGCCAGTTCCACCGAGGCCCGCGCCAGGTTTCCGTGATACTCCTCCAGCTTGCTCTCGAATCGGGAGAAGAGGGACAGGGCGTCTGCGGTGGAACCCGCGAAACCGGCCAGGACCTTTTTGCCGTAGAAACGTCGGATCTTCCGGGCGCCGCTCTTGACGACGATGTCTCCCAGGCTGAGCTGGCCATCTCCGGCGATCGCCACCTCGTCGCCGCGGCGGACCAGGACGATGGTCGTCCCGCGCAGGGCCTTCATCGACTCCGCAGTATAGTACAAGTCGCCGGCCATGGGCACTTCGAGGGCGGCGCCGCGGCCGCTTCCTCCGGCGTCTCCGCCTTCGTCCGGCTGCTGCAAGGTGCTTGCCGACGCCGCCACCGCTGGTGCATCCTGTCGGCAATGGAGACACGCCCGGACTTCATCGTGGTGGGCAGCGGTATCGCCGGGATCCGCGCGGCCATCCAGCTGGCCCCGGCGGGCCGGGTGACAGTGCTGACCAAGGCCCGGGCGGCCGAATCGAACACCGAGTACGCGCAGGGGGGCGTGGCGGTGGTCCTCAACGACGACGACGAGATCACCCTGCACGAGCAGGACACGCTGGCGGCGGGCGACGGCCTGTGCGACCCGGCGGCCGTCCAGGTGCTGGTGCGGGAGGGCCCCGCCCGCATCGAAGAACTGATCGCCTGGGGAGCCGCCTTCGACCGGGAGGGCGTTCGCCTGGCCTTCACCCGGGAGGCCGCCCACAGCCGCAGGCGCATCCTCCACGCCGGCGGCGATTCCACCGGACAGGAGATCAACCGCACGCTCTTCGAGCGGCTGCGGGAACTCGAAAGCGTCGACCTGCGTCCCCACTGCTTCGTCCTCGACCTGATCGTCGAGCGGGGGCGGTGCGTGGGCGTGCGCTACCTGGAGGGTGCTTCCAGCCCGCCCAGGGAGATGCGGGCCGGCGCCGTGCTGCTCGCGACCGGCGGGTTGGGCCGGCTGTATCGGGAGACCACCAATCCGGAAGTGGCCACCGGCGACGGCTTCGCGCTCGCCTGGCGGGCCGGCGCGGCGCTGGCCGACATGGAGTTCGTGCAGTTTCATCCCACCGCGCTGCAGCTGGAGGGCGCCCCCCATTTCCTGCTCTCCGAGGCGCTGCGGGGCGAGGGCGCCCACCTGGTCAACGCCGCCGGCGAGCGCTTCATGACGCGCTATCACCCGGCCGCCGAGCTGGCGCCCCGGGACGTGGTGTCCCGCTCCATCTTCCTGGAAGCGCAGAGCCGTGCAGAAGAGGCGGTGTTCTTGGACCTGCGGCATCTCGAGGCCGGCTTTTTGCGCCGCCGCTTCCCCAGGATCCACGGCACCTGCCTGCAGTTCGGGCTGGACATCACCCGCCACCGCATTCCCGTCTTTCCCGCCGCGCACTACATGATGGGCGGGGTGTACACCGACCTGGACGGCCGCACCACCGTGGCAGGCCTGTTCGCCGCCGGGGAGGTGGCCTGCACCGGGGTGCACGGCGCCAACCGGCTGGCCAGCAATTCGCTGCTCGAGGGGCTGGTCTTCGGACGCCGGGCCGGCCGCGCCATGGCCGATCGCTCCCCGTCCTCTCACCCGGATTGGGAGCTGTTCCAGGAAATCGGGCGGGAGGCCCAGCAGGCGGGAGAAGAGGTGGCAGACGCGTCCTGGATTCGGCGCTGGATGAGCGAGCGGGTGGGGATCGTGCGCTGCCGGGAGGGTCTGGCGAAGGCCGAGGCCCGTTTCCGAAAGCGAAGCCGTCCCGCAGCCGTGACCCGCGAGGCGGCCGAAGCGGGCAACCTGCTGGACAACGCCTGCCTGGTCGCCGCCGCCGCCCGCAGGCGAACCGAGAGCCGGGGCGGTCATTACCGCAGCGACTTTCCGGAGCGGGACGACGGAGCCTGGCTCGTACACCTCCTGGCGCGGCGCGGCCGGGAAGACGGGGTGGTCTGGGGCCGGACGCCCAGGCTGCAGGAGTTCCCCCGGACCCGGTCCGGTTGAGAGGGTGCACGCCATGACCTTCGTCACAGGGCTCGAATGCTCCCGATGCGGCCACACGGCCGAACCAGGCCGCCTGGTCAACACCTGCCCGCAGTGTGCCTCGCCGCTGCTGGTCCGCTACGACCTGCACGAGGTCAAGCGGCACCTCAAGAAGACGGACCTGCTGGACCGGCCGGCGGACATGTGGCGGTACTTCGAGGTGCTGCCGCTGGACGAGGAGGAGGCCATCGTCACGCTGGGAGAGGGCTTCACGCCGCTGCTTCGCGTGGGGCGCCTGGCTGCGAAGCTGGGCCTCGAGCAGCTCTACCTCAAGGACGAGGCGCTCCAGCCGACCGGCTCGTTCAAGGCGCGCGGCCTCTCGGTGGCGGTCAGCATGGCGCGCACACTGGGCGCCCGGGAGCTGTGCATCCCCACCGCCGGAAACGCGGGCGGGGCCCTGGCCGCTTACGGAGCCCGGGCCGGCCTGCAGACGCACGTCTTCATGCCTCGTGACACGCCCCGGGCCAACTACGTGGAAACGGTGCTGGCCGGCGCCGACGTGGTGCAGGTGGACGGGCTGATCAGCGACGCGGCCCGCCTGATGCAGCAGCGGATGACCGAGCACGGCTGGTTCGACTGTTCCACGCTGAAGGAGCCTTACCGGATCGAGGGGAAGAAGACGATGGGCTACGAACTGGCGGAGCAGTTCCAGTGGGTGCTGCCCGACGTGATCGTCTACCCCACGGGCGGAGGGACCGGCCTGATCGGGATGTGGAAGGCGTTCGCCGAAATGGACGAGCTGGGCTGGATCGACGAGCGGCGGCCGCGCATGGTGTCGGTGCAGTCCTCCGGCTGCGCCCCCATCGTCAAGGCGTTCGAGGCGGGAGCGGAGGAGTCCGAGTTCTGGGAGGGCGCGGCCACCTTCTCCTCCGGCCTGCGCGTCCCCAAGGCGCTTGGGGATTTCCTGATCCTGCAGGCCCTGCGGGAGAGCCGGGGAACGGCGGTGGCCGTGTCCGACGACGAGACGTACGATGCCATCCGGGAAGTCGGGGAGACCGAAGGGATCTTCCTGTGCCCGGAGGGCGCCGCCTGCTGGGCCGCCGTGCGGGCTCTCCACTCCCAGGGCTGGCTGCGCCCCGACGAGCGCATCGTCCTGTTCAACACCGGGGCCGGCCACAAGTACGTGGACGGCGTCCCGCAGTTCGCGAACCTCTGAAGGGGCCCGAAGCTAAAAAAACTTCACCTTTTTTCAGTGAAATCGAACTTTTGGCCGACCCGCGCATCTGAGTGAGTTAGAGCCCGAAAGGGACTTGGGAAGGGGGTCGGTCGATGCTCCCCGAAAAACCCACCTCGGGAACCCCTCAACTTCGGCCGGCCCCTTCCAGACCGTGAATTATCGTCGATCTTTCCACGGATGCCAAGGCCGGCGCGGCCGATGAGTTGCCCGTCGGGAGGGGCTTGTGTTCCAATACGGACAGGGTTTTCGGGTGACGAGGTGGTGAGCGCGAGCAATTCCGAGGCTTTCCAGGCAGAAAATTCTTCGGCTCGTCGCGCTCCGGCAATCGCATGGCAACCATCGCTGAGTCGAACCCGCACGGGTGGATCCGCGGCCCGGGTTTCGACCTCACGCTCATCGCGGGTGTAGCCGTCCTGGCGCTGGCCTTTGGAGCGGCCGTCGTCCTGCAGCCGGACTGGTTCCTGGTGCTGCTGGTGCTCGATCTGTGGCTGCTCGGCTACCCCCACGTCATTGCCACGTTCTCGAGGATTTCGTTCGACACCTCGGACCTCCGTGAAAACCGCTTCCTGGTCCTGGGACTCCCCTGGATCGTCTTCGCCGCCACCATCGCGCTGGGGAGCGTCGCGGGACTCTGGGCGCTGGCCACCACCTACCTGTACTGGCAGTGGTTTCATTACACCCGGCAGAGCTACGGGCTGATGCGCTACTACGTGCGACGGGCGGGCGCGGCGGGCGCAGGCGAGGAGACCGTCACCACCTGGGCGCTCTACCTGGTCCCGCTGTGGGGAATTCTGCATCGATCCCACCAGGGGCAGGAGAAGTTCCTGAACATGGAGGTGAAGTACCTCCCGACTCCGGCGATCGTCGTCGACGTGGCCGCGGCACTGGCGTTGCTCGCCTTCGCCGCCTGGGCCTGGTTTCAGATCAAAGCCTGGCGGGAGGGACGTCTGGCGACAGGCTTGACCGCCTATACGTTTTCCCACTTCCTGATCTTCTTCGTGGGCTACGTGGCGATCGAAGACATCACCTTCGGCTGGCTGGTCATCAACGTCTGGCACAATGCCCAGTACCTGCTCATCGTCTGGATGTACAACGTGAACCGCTTCAAGGGCGGCGTCGATCCCCAGCACGCGCTGCTTTCCACCCTGAGCCAGGCGAAGCCCGCTCACATCGCCCGCTACTTCCTGTTCATTCTCGGCGTGTCGACGATCGTCTACCTGGCAGTCTCGCTGATCCTGCGGCTGGGACCGTTTGCCGCCATTCCCCGGGCCACGCTGATCGTCTACCAGACGATCAACTTCCACCACTACGTCGT
>JBFGHG010000179.1:0-6369 GCA_041578395.1 Acidobacteriota bacterium | reverse complement strand
TTGATCTCGGTCAGCAAGTCCTTGACCACCTCCTGCAGGTATTCGTTCTCGGTCAGCTCGGAGAGGATGCTCAGCGAGCGGTCCAGCGGCAGTCCCGCCTCCACCAGGGCCGACAGCTCCTGCGTGAACAGCTGCAGGTCCTGGTTGGAGGTCCGCTGCCGCTGCCAGGGAAACCGGAAGTCCCGCGAAAAGAGGCTCGACGCCCCCGACTCGCTGGCCACGCTGATGGGCAGCTGCCCCTGCTCCTCGAGCCGCGACAGCACCGTCTTCCGGTCCGCCGCCTCGAGCGTCCCCTCGACCACTTTGCCGTCCGGTGAGACAGCCTTGTACTGAAAAAAAGCCATTTAGAGCAGCTCTCCAACTCCGGAACCCAACCCCCTGGCCGTTTCCCGCCCCGACTCACCAGGTCCAGCCAGCCTGCTCACCCGTTGAAAATTGATCATTGATACTTACTTGAGATTTGAGATTTGAGATTTGAGATTTGCATTCACGCATCTTGCGTCACCCGGATTACCTCCGCCAGGGTGGTCTGGCCCTGGCGGACCTTCTCGAAGCCGTCGCGCCGCAGCGTGATCATCCCGCCCTCCACGGCGGCCTTGTGGAGCTGCGTGGAGTCGGCGTTGGCGATGGTCAGGCGCCGCAGGTTCTCGTCCATCAGCATCAGCTCGAAGATCCCCAGCCGCCCCCGGTAGCCGGTCTCGCTGCACTCCTTGCACCCCCGCCCCTCGTAGACCGTGGTGAGAGAACCTCCCGCTGCCCCCAGCTCCCGCGCGTAGGCCGGTTCGACGGGACGCTCCTCCCGACAATTGGGACAGATGACCCGCACCAGGCGCTGCGCCAGCACTCCCAGGATGGAGGAGGCGAGCAGGTAGTCCTCCGCCCCCATGTCCACCAGGCGGGTCAGGGCGCTGGGCGCGTCATTGGTGTGCAGGGTGCTGAAGACCAGGTGGCCGGTCAGCGCCGCCCGGATGCCGATTTCGGCCGTCTCCAGGTCGCGCATTTCGCCCACCATGATCACGTCCGGGTCCTGCCGCACGATGGAGCGCAGGCCGGCGGCGAAGGTGAGGCCGATCTGGGGATTGACGTGGATCTGGTTGATCCCGTTGATCTGGTACTCCACGGGGTCTTCGATGGTGATGATCTTCTTGTCGGGCAGGTTGATCTTGGTGAGGGCGCCGTACAGCGTGGTCGTCTTGCCGCTGCCCGTGGGGCCGGTCACCAGGACGATGCCGTGGGGCCGGTGGATCAGCTCCTCGAAGCGGCGCAGCATGTTCGGAGCGAAGCCCAACCTCTCCAGGTCGTAAATCTGGGTGTTGCTCTTGTCCAGGATGCGCATGACCACGCTTTCGCCGTACATGGTCGGCAGGGTGGAGACGCGCAAATCGACGTCCTTGCCCAGCACCCGCATCTTGATGCGGCCGTCCTGGGGCACGCGCCGCTCGGCGATGTTGAGCTTGGCCATGATCTTGATGCGGGAGATGATGGCGGCCTTGAGCCGGCGCGGCGGGGACTCCACGTCGTAGAGGATGCCGTCGATCCGGTAGCGGATCTTCAGGTCCTTGTCGAAGGGCTCCACGTGGATGTCGGAGGCCCGCGATTCGACGGCCCGCGAGATGATCAGGTTCACCAGCCGGATGACCGGGGCCTCGGACGCCAGGTCCCGCAGGTGTTCGATGTCCTCGCTGTCGTCTCCCAGCGCGTCCAGTTCGGAGTCCTCGATCCCTTCCACGATCCTCCCCAGGCTCGAGGACTGGCTGCCGTAGAACTTCTCGATGCGGTCCAGGATCTCGCTCTCGGCCGCCAGCACCACGCGGATGTCGCGAAAGTCGGTGTACAGGCGCACCGCGTCGCGCACCGAGTAGTCCAGCGGGTCTCCCATGGCCAGCAGCAAACGCGAGCCTTCCTCCACGGCGATGGGGATGCAGCGGGCTTCCCGCATGAACTTGGGCGAGAAGGTGTTTTCCAGGACCGGGACCTGGGGGATGTCCTCCCCGGTCACGAAGGGGACGCCCAGGTGTTCGCTCAGGTGTGCCACCATGTCGCCTTCCGAGAGCGCTCCGATGTCCACCAGCAGCTTGCCGATCTTGTCCGGGGACTGGCGCTGCAGGTTGAGGGCGGCGTTGAGCTCCTCCTCGGAGATGGCGCCTTTGGAGAGGAGCGCGTCTCCGAACTGGGAGCGCGTCCTGAGCTGGTCGATCGAAATCATGAGTCGGCCTCGTGGGCGTCCGCCGGGCGGACGGGTCAATACTCCAGTACGTGCACGCGTTCGCGGAACTGGCGGGAGCTGATCCGGCGCATCGACACCAGGTCCACGTCGTCCCGGCTGGCGGTGACCACCAGCACCGTCTTACGGCGCATCGGGTCCAGTTCGTTGCGGTCTTCGATGTGGGCGCTGATCGAGACCCGGTCGTGGGCGTTCAGCTGCTGGATCGCCGCCGCGTACTGCAACAGGCTCTCGACGATCACCTCGCGCACCCGGCGCAGCTGCTCGTCGCGGGAGCGCGACTCCAGGTCGCTGGGGGTGGTGCGCCCGCTGACCTCCATCTCGCCGAAGGGGGTGCGCACCCGGGCGCGGTTGACGTTCAGGTGGAACGAAATCACCAGCCCGTACCCCTGCAGATAGGAGGCCTGGGGGCCGCCGGTCACCGCGTACGGGTGGCTGAAGCTCTGGCGCAGCTTCTCGTCCAGAATCCGTTCGAATACCTGGGTGTCCTGCTTGAGCATGGACATGTCCATGGCGTTTTGAGCCCCCAGCGCGCTTGCAGCCAAAAGCAGCGTCAGGGAGGCCAGAATCGGTTTCATGTGTTCGTCCCCCGCGAGAGTCAGCGTGAGAAGTGGGTCTGCCGGTTTCGAGCCTCCTCCAGCTGTTCAAGGTAGCGCTCTTCGAGTTGGGACAGCCGGTGGGCCACGTCCGAGGCCAGGGTCTGCTGGCGCAGCTGGAGATCGTCGGCGAAGTTCATCCACTCCGACCCGATCAGCCGCCGTTCGGCCATTTCGTGCTCCACGATCAGGTCGTTGACCATTTCCAGCAGCTGCTGCTCGGACACCTCGACGCGGTCCTCGCCCAGCAGGCGAGCCTGCTGAAACAGGGTGAACAGTCCCACCGTGATGAGGACGGCGGCGGCCGCCTGGCGCGCCCAGAACCCGGCCCGGCGCCACACCCCGCCCCCGATCGAGGAGAAGTAGGAGGGGCGCACGGGGCCCTCGGGCAGGACGGTTTCCTCGATGTCCCAGGACCCCAGCAGCTCGCGCGCTTCCAGCAGTTCCCGGTACTCCCGGTCACACTCGGAGCAGCCCTCCAGGTGCCGGAAAAACTCGTAGCAGCGGCTGGGCCGCACTTCCTCGCCGTACAGGACGTCCATCGCCTGGTCTCGCCACTGTTCGCAGTTCATGGTCTCTCCTCCAGCACCCGCCGCAGGGTCTTCAATCCCAGGTAGAGGCGCGATTTGACGGTCGAGAGCGGCAGGCCCAGCACCTCCGCGATCTCGTGGAACTTCAGTCCCTGGTACTCCTTCATGAGGATCACTTCCCGCTGCTCGGCCGGCAGAAACTCGAAGGCCCGGTGCAGTGCGTCCCGCTGCTCGCGGGCCGCCAGCGCGGTCTCGGGTGTGCGGCGGTCGGTGTCGGCCTCCGCCGGCATCTGCTCCGGCTGCCAGGGCAGGCTCACCATCCGCGATTCCTTGCGGTAGCGCATGCGGCACTCGTTGAGCGCGATCTTGTACACCCAGGACGAGAAGCGGCCCGGGTCCGCCAGCCGGTCGAGGTTGCGGTAGGCCTTGGTGAAGGTGTCCTGGGTCAGGTCTTCGGCGGTCTCGGCATCCCCCACGTAGCGTCGGATGAAGCCGAAGATCTTCCTCTGCCAGCGGCGCACGACTTCGCCGAAGCAGGCAGCATCCCCCTCCCGTGCGAGCTGCAGCAGGTGCTCGTCGGTCATCTGTTCGATTCTCCTCGACCTTGCAAGATGCAACATGCCCAGGAAAAGTCTAATCGAAAACGGGTTACGGGAGTGTGACGGGCGTGGCGCGGGCAGCCTGCCCGTGATTTGTGGCACGGGCTTCCTGCCCGTGATCTTCCGGGAAGAAACGACCGCCCGTCAGGCCGTGCACCCGCCGCTCTACTCCGATTCTTGAAAGAACCGAAGCGGGTCCAGAGGCCGCCCGTTCAGCCGAACCTCGTAGTGCACGTGCGGGCCGGTGGCGCGGCCGGTCTGGCCGACATAGCCGATGATGTCGCCCTTGCGCACCTTCTGCCCTCCGTCGACCACCGCGCGGGCCAGGTGGCCGTAACGGGTCGAGATCCCGAAGCGGTGATCGAGGATGACCACCTTGCCATAGCCGACCTTGCGCCCCGAGAAGCTGACCGTGCCGTCGGCGGTGGCCACGACGCGGTTCCCCTGCGGGGCCGAGATGTCCAGGCCGGGATGGAAGTCACGCTCGCCGGTGAAGGGGTCCGAGCGCATCCCGTAGCGGTCCGACGGGTAGCCGCGGACGGGCATCACGGAGGGCGTGGCGGCCAGCAGGATGTTGCGGTCCTTGTAGTACTCCTGCAGCTGCCGCAGTTCGTCCAGCAGCGTGATGCTCTTGCGGTCCAGCGACTCGAAATGCCGGAAGAGCGACTGCTCGTCCAGCTGCAGCACCGAATCTCCGGCCGCAGACGGTCCGCCCACGCCGCCCAGTCCGTCCTGGTCCAGCCCGGAGACGATCTTCAGCTTCTGGGCAGCGACTTCGATGGACGAAATCCGGTCGGTGAGCTGCTTGGCGGCGATGCGGAAGGCCTCGTTCTGCTTGCGCAGCTGGTCGACTTCCGCCTTCAGGTCGGCGTGGTCCTGCGACCGGCTCCACATCTGGTGGTAGTGCAGCGCCGAAAAGACGAAGGCGGCCAGCAGTACGGCCACCGCCACGATGGCGGTCAGCAGCAGCGGCTCGGGAATGGAAAACTTGCGGGCGGGCACATCGGCGAACCTCGCCACGATCACCGTCAGGTCCCGTCTCCTCATGAACACTACCCCCGCATTCGTGCGTCTGATCTGAGTTGGATCGCAGTGGGTTCTACCGCTCGTCGCCCACTTCCCCCCCGAAAAACCGTGTCAGTATATGGATTGAGGGTGACCCCGTCAAGGATTTCGCCGCCAGCGAGACGCGAGAGGCACGGAAAACTCAGGGAGTGTCAGGTCTCTTCGGACGCGAGGCCGGTGGCACTTCGAGGAATCCGTGCACCCAAGAAATCCAACGGCAGGATCTATGGGCAATCGGTTCAAGAGGTTACTCGAGGTTACTTGCCCTGCTCCGGATCTCCACCGGTCGCGGGCCATCCGTGCCGTGTCCGCCCCATCAGATCGACCTCTGCCACTGACGGAACTTGCCAAGTCCGAGACCGCAGGAGACGCGAGTGCATCTGGTCTGGACCGAGGACACCCCGATTTCATGCAGCCGTTTCTCGTGTACTGGCACCCAGTAGAGAAGATGGTGGAGGCGGTGGGAATCGAACCCACGTCCGAAAGCCTTCAGCAGCCGAATCTACATGCTTGTCCGGTTTCGCGTTTTTTCAGCCCAGCGGCAATAGATTCCGGCAAATGACCGCTGAACCGCCCTCTGGTAGTTTCTCAGCGGCGCCCTGGAGGGGCCAGGCGACGCTGAAAAGCCTGCTGAGTGACGCCCAACCGCGGCCCGCAGGCTGACCACGGAGGACGGCTACGCGTTTACGCAGCGAGTGCTAACTGATTGTTGGCAGTTATTTTGGTTTTGCTACTTTTTAGCGAGGTGGGAGCGCCTCGGCATGCATCTTCTGCCTCAACTGCTTCCGTCGAAGCCGGTCGCCCCCTTTCTTTCATTCTTGCATTGTACTAGATGCGTCCGCGGCCGGTTCGGTTGCAGCCGGCTTGCGGGCCCGGCAGCCGTAGCCGAGCGTGAACTCGCGGCGGCGGTCCAGCGGGTCCAGGTAGTAGCAGACCAGCGGCAGCAGACCGGCGAACAGGGCCAGCGCCGGCAGTTCCAGCGGCAGCAGCGCCCAGCGCTTCCAGCCGCCCCGCTCGTCGAACAGGACCCGGGGCAGGAACGCCAGCCGGTTGCCCAGGTAGTGGAAGTACCCCCCCATCGGCTCGACCTGGACCCCTTCGAAACCCGCCGACTCCAGCAACATCCGGAGCGAGAAGCGGGTGAAACGGAAGTAGTCGGCCGGCTGCTGGTGCTCGCACCATCCCTGCGGAGCGCTCAGGTAGAGGCGTCCGCCGGGCCGCAGGACCCGATACAGTTCGGCCACGACCCCCGCCGGGTCCGGGACGTGCTCGAGCACCTGCGTGCACAGCACCGCGTCGAAGCTGTCGGAGGCCAGCGGCAGCCGGGCCAGATCGCTGCGCAGGTGGAGCCGGGA
>JBFGHG010000178.1:0-6384 GCA_041578395.1 Acidobacteriota bacterium | reverse complement strand
GCCGGCGAGATCGTGCCGGAGTCGGCGCTGCCCGTGGCCTTTACCGCCTACACGCCCTGCTTTCGCAGCGAGGCCGGCTCCTACGGCAAGGACACGCGCGGGCTGATCCGGCAGCACCAGTTCAACAAGGTGGAGCTGGTCCGCTTTTCGACCCCGGAGGATTCGTACCATCAGCTGGAGTTGCTCACCAGCCACGCCGAGTCGATCCTGAAGAAGCTGGGGCTGGCCTACCGGGTGGTGACGCTGTCGACGGGCGACATGAGCTTCAGCTCGGCCAAGACCTACGACCTCGAAGTCTGGATTCCCAGCCAGAACACCTACCGGGAGATCTCCTCCTGCAGCAACTTCGAGGACTTCCAGGCGCGCCGCGCCGACATCCGCTACCGGCCGGACGCGGGGAAGAAGACCCGCCACCTGCACACGCTCAACGGCTCGGGGCTGGCGGTGGGGCGGACCTGGGTGGCGATCCTCGAGAATTTCCAGCAGGCGGACGGGACGGTGTCGATCCCGGAGGCGCTGCGCGGCTACCTGGGCGGAATGGACCGCCTGACGCCGGAGTCCGCCCCGCCGATGGCCTGGGGAGGGTAGGCCCGAAGCATGCTCCGCTTCAACCTCGACAAGAACGTCAACCTCGGTTTTTACGAGCAGGTCAAGGGCCAGCTGCTGTCGGCCATCTACTGCGGGAAGATCGAGGAAGGGGACCGGCTGCCGGCCATCCGGGAGCTGGCCGAAGACCTGGGCGTCAACTACAAGACCATCCGGAAAATCTACCTGCGACTGGCCGACGAGCAGTTGATCGAGATCGTACAGGGGAGCGGGGCCTTTCTGAAGCGGCGCACGGGCGGGGACTCCTACGAGGAGATGCGGCGGCGCGCCGTCTTCAAGCTGCTGGACGAAGTCAGCTCCAAGGCGCGCGGCCTGGGGCTGTCGGCGCGCAAGTTCGCCCACCTGCTGGAGAGCTACCTGACCGGGAAGGACCTCCCGCGCCTGAAGCTGGCGGTGATCGATCACGAGGAGGAGGCGTTCATCTTCTCGCGCGAGCTGGCGGCGCGCGTCACGGCCGACGTCGAGCCGTTCCCGCTGGACGAGCAGAGCGAAGAGGACCGGGCGCGGCTGGCCGAATGCGACCTGCTGCTGACCACCAGCTGGCACATGGAGCAGGTCAAGCAGCTGGCGGACTCGCTGGGCAAGAGGGTGGTGGAGATCCAGCCCAGCCACCAGATCTACACGGAGATCCTGAGCGCCGCCCGCGACCGCAACATCGGCATCGTGATCCGGGACGAGCAGACCATGCACGCTTCCTGGGAAATCTTCATGAACATCTACCACCCCTCGACCGAGAAGAAGTTCTGGATCGCTCCGATCGGCCGCGAAGACCTGATCGACAAAATCGTCGAGGAGGCGGACCTGATCTTCGTCTCGCCGATGTGCTGGGACGAGATGCGCCGGCGGACGCCGCGGGACAAGGAGCTGAAGACCTACGAGAACTTCATCTCCGAGGAGACGATCTCGCAGCTGCGGCAGATGCAGGTGCTGGCCGCGATCTCGTAACGGGGCCACGGCTCGCCGGCCGGCCGACCGCCATGTCGGGGCCGTCCTGATAGACTGGAACAGGTGACCGCGATCGAAGAGCCCCGGACGTCCCTCCCCGAACTGCGGCAGTTCTTGACCGATCTCCCCAAGGCCGAACTCCACCTGCACCTGGAAGGCTCCATCCGCCCCGGGCGTTTCCTCGAACTGGCGCGCAAGTACGACACCGGGTACGCGGGTTGGGACGAAGCAAAGGTGGCGGGCGAACTGTTCCAGTACCGCGACTTCGCCGCCTTCCTGGGAGCCTACAAGACGGTCTGCGAGCATCTGCGCGAGCCGGAGGACTACCGTGCGCTGCTCGAGGACCTGGCGAGCTATTTCGAGCGCAACAACGTCCGCTACGCCGAGCTGATCGTGACCCCGGCCATCGCCTGGCGCTTCGAGCGGGACGGCGAAGCGGTACTGAAGGCGTTGCTGAAGGCGGGCCGGCGTCTGCAGAAGCGCGGTCGCGTCCAGCTGCGCTGGATTCTGGACTGCGTCCGCCAGTGGGGTCCGGAGTCCGCGCAGCGCACGGCCGAGCTGGCCCGTGACTACCAGGAGGCGGGCGTGGTCGGCCTGGGTCTGGGGGGCGACGAAAAGGCCGTCCCGGCTGCAGAGTTTGCGGACGTGTTCGCCTGGGCCCGCGCCCACAACCTTCACGTGCACGTACACGCCGGCGAGGTCGGGGGGCCGGAGGAGGTCTGGGCGGCGCTCGAGACGCTGGGCGCCAACCGCATCGGCCACGGGATTCAAGCCGCCCGCGACTCCCGGCTGATGAGCTACCTGAAGCAGCACGCGGTGGCGCTGGACGTCTGCCTGACCAGCAACGCGGCCACCGGGGCCTGGCGGCCGGTGGACAAGAATCCGTTCTGGCTGCTGCTCGAGCGGGGCGTCCCGGTGACGTTGAACACGGACGATCCGGGCATGTTTCAGACCGAACTGCTGGACGAATACGAGCTGGCCGCGAAGAGCTTCCGCCTCACCCGCCACGACCTGGCCTACGTCGCGCTGCAGAGCGTGCGGTCGTCGTTCTTGCCGCACGAGGAGAAGATGGCGCTGATGCAGCAGTTCCAGGACCGGATCGCCGAGTTGGACCTGGACGGCGGCGGGTAGAGTCCCGCTCGAACGAAAGGCTGGGAGCGATGGCGGCACTCGTCAAGCGAGCCTTCGGTCTGATCACGTTCCTGCTGGGCGCCGCCCTCGCCCTCATCGCCGTCGGGCACGGGCTGATCCGTCCGGATGAGCCGTTCGAGCTGGGAGTTTTCATCGGTGGACTCTTCTGGGGCCTGGTCTTCCTCTACTTCGGCCGCAAGTGGCTGTTCAACCAGATCGACCTGGACGTCATTCCGGTGGAGCCGGAAAGTCCGGAATTGGCTGACGCGAGGCGGCGGGCCCTGTCGTCGATCGGCGTCCTCTGGCATTATCTCGACGAGAACCGCCACGAGTGCTTCGTCAAGTTCCCGATGGAGACCAAGTCGGGAAGCATCGAGCACATCTGGGGCGTCGTCCACTCCAGGCAGGGGGACAAGGTGGTCGTCTCGCTGGCGAACGAGCCGGTGGAGGCGCCCAGTGGCGAGGCGGACCGTCGCACCGTCGCGATTCGGGACATCGAAGACTGGCAGGTCTTCGTTTCCGAGTCGGAGATCCGCGGCGGCTACTCGGTCGGTGCGCTGGCCCGGATCGCGAAGTCCCGCGGTTACGGACTTTCGCGGTCGAACCGAAAGCACCTGGAGAAGTTCGTCGACCTCGAGGCGGTCTGAGCTGCGGCGGCAGCGAGGCTCGGAGGCACAGGCGACAGCGGATGAGGTGGATACTCCGGTGAGAAAGGACGAAGGCGGGAGCGTTCGAGACGGCATCGTGGCGGACGGACACGAGTGCTATGAACAGAAAAGGGAGTACCGGGAAGCCGCCGAGGAGATGACGAGCTGGCTCCTCCCGGCGCGAACTAAGTGCTGTCTTCCAAGGACTCACCCGAGTAGAGGTCGAAGTTGATGTCCACCGACATCGAAAGAGTCGCATCGCCGGAGTAGTAACGCTCGAAGGGAGCAAAACTCATGTTGGGAAAAGTTGGACGCGCGTGTTTCCTGTTCGCGCTGTCGATGAGTGTTTCGATTGCGGTTGCCCGGGAGGGGAAGGCGCCGCAGGCGGCGTTTTCGATTGCCGACACGCGCACCGAGCTCGAGGGGCGATGGCAGGGCAGACTGGAGTATCTGGACTACCAGGCGAACCAGTGGTTCGGAATCCCGGTCACGGTCGAGGTGGAGTTGATCGGAGACGGCGCAACGATGATCCGCAAGGCGGCCTTCGACGACGGGAGCTCCGGAACCGTGTACATCACCCTCGTTTCGATGCTCGCTCCCGACGGCCAGACCGAGTTCGTCGGCAGCTTCCGCGCCGATCGGCCTGCCGAGTTGGGGAGCTTTGTTGTTCGTCTGGTCGAGTCAGAAGAGGATGTTCCGCTGGATGCGACTCATTGGACAATGGTCGCCGAGAGTCGAGGTGAGGACGACAATCGCCCCGCCAGGATCCGCGAAACCACCACCAGAAACGGGGCGGAATTGTTGACGTTGAAGGAAATCGACTTCACGGACGACGACAAGGAAGAGTGGCTCCAGCGCAACAGAACGATTCTGAGGAAAGTCCTCGCTGACCGTTGATGGCACGGTCCTCGAGCCGGTTCGACCTACTTTCCCGTGAGGGCCATGAGGGTGAGATGGAACGGGTGTTGGGCGGGGATCCTGCGCGAATCTTCGTCATCGGGCACCCTCGAGGCCTGGGCCTCCATTTCTCTATCGACGGCTGTCGACTGCTCGATCACGACGACAGGGCGCTCCAATACCTCGCCGACGACATTCCACGCCTCAACGGCGACGGCACTCATGCAGCGTGCGAGGCAGTGTCGTTGCTGGCTGTTCGGGAGGCGCTCCGCAGCGAGTTCGGCTGAGCGAACCCGCGGGGTGAAGTGGTCAGGAGCTTTGACTCGAAAGTTGCGTCTCGAGGCGGGTGAGCCGTCATCTAGGCGGCCGCGCTGTGCTGCCCAGGAGCCGGTTCAGATGACCGGCCTTCGTTGATCGGCGAGCGAGCAACGTTGCTGCGATCCGCTTCGAGTCGCGCCTATGGAATCGTGATGGAGCTCGCCGAGCAGGAAGCTCGCGCGCTCTACTCGGAACCGAGTGTTCGCGAGTACGTACGAAAACGCGTACGGGTCGAGCTGTTGGACACCAGGGAAGCTGTCGAGGCGTACTGCTACAATCTGCCCCGCGAATTGGGCCTGGCCGGGGCGAATCCCGCGTACGCGGCCGAGCTAACGAAGTTGGTTGAAGCGCTGCAGTTCGATTCGGCATACGTCGAAGAAATCGCTGCGTTCGGCCACTCTCGATGATGTCCGCGGTGAATGGAGAGCTGACTTGATCGAGACGCTGACGTGGTCGCTTCGGGTCGTCCGGGAGCAGTCGCTTCTCGGGGTCCGTGACCTCTTACCCGAACAGTTCTGCCAGCAGGGGTCTCCCGGCGAACACCATCCTGCATGGGTTCTCGGCCACCTACTACTGGCCGACAGCTATCTCCTTCACCTACTCGGTACTGAAGAACTCCCGCCCGACTTCCCGGATCTCGTTTCGGCCCATGGCCCCACATCGGTGCCCGGCCAAGATCCATCGCTATACCTTCCCCCCAGCTCACTCATCGAACGCCTGAGCCAAACCGGGAGCCTGCGCTGCGAGACCGTCCGCAACATGACGCCAGTCGAGCTTCAGCGAGTCACTCCAGACCCCATTCTCGCCCGGTCCCAACCGACGATCTGCCACCATGTCCACTCACTCGTCTTTCACGAAGGTCACCACGGCGGGCAACTCGCCGCATGGCGGCGACGTCACGGGCTCGAGCCAGCGCCGTGGGTATTCGCCCGGGATCGGCAGACCCAGGGGTAATCGGGGAGTGCCGCGTGACAGATCCTTGCAGCTGACCTTACCGCGGGCTTCGCCGACGGCGGGGCCGCTGAATTCCGGTCGTCATGCTACGCGGCCTGCAAATGTACGTTCTTGAATCGCGATTCCGGTGCGCTTGCAACAACGGTTTGTTCTTCAGCTGCCCACACTCTATTTTTCCCGGCAGGCACGCCGCCCGGCGACCACCAGGCATTCATCCTCCAGGTGGACTTCGATGGTGTTCCAGGGCGGCCCCGGCCGCACGCCCGTGTACCGCCCCTCCGCCGTCGGGACGAGGATCAACGACGGCCAGGGACCGCTCCAGTTGCCACGATGGGTGCCGTCGCTGTTCCAGATGATGTTCCAGTACTGGTTCCAGTTCTCGAAGTCTGCATGCACGAAGGTGGTCCACGGTCCGAGGTCCGCGAAGCGCGAGCCGGGAGCATTCTCGAAGGAGCCGATCAGATGCAGGGATCGCAGGTTGCCGAACTGGCTGCTGATTTGAGAGATGCGGTACAGGTAGGGGCGGGTGCGTTCGACTGGATCTTCATCCTCGCCCACCATGCCTGAGAGCGCGTCTAGCTGGCCTGCTTCCAACCCGTCCATCGCGTCCCTGGTGCGCTGGTTGAGTTCGACGAACCGCTTCCGCTGCTCCTCAGCGGGATTCAACATCGCGTTCAGCACTGCCTGCCCGGAAAGTTTGGCGACGAGCCGCGTATCATCGGCTGTCAGTTCCAGCGACCCCCCATCCAGATGGTACTTTCCTGCCCGCTCCCCGGCCTCCTTCGGGCTGGCACCAGGGTCGGGCTCAACCAGAGGCGGCATGAGGAATTCATCATCGAGCGCGGCAGCGAGAAGCCGGTCGCGCTGCTCCAATGCAGAGATCATC
>JBFGHG010000177.1:0-6411 GCA_041578395.1 Acidobacteriota bacterium | reverse complement strand
GATCTCACGCCCTCATCTGGTCGTCATCTTCGTCGTGGTAGAGTCTTAGGGCTGGGTGCGGGGAGTACACGATGACGGAACGACAGCGTTGAGAGCAGGACGAATACAGCACGCGGCCGTCTGGCTGGCGCTGGTTCTCTCCCCCCTGGCCCTGACCCACCCGAGCGGTTCGGCCTCCGAGAGACGCAGCAGCCCGGCGGGTGCGTCCGCGATCGTCAGAGGCCCCTACCTGCAGCTGGCCCGGCCGACGGGAATGGTCGTCCGCTGGCGCACCAGCCAGCCCGGCAGTTCCCGGGTCTGGTACGGCGAGGCCCCCGACCAGCTCACCTCCACCCGCGACGGAGGCGGATTCACCACCGAACACGAGGTGACGCTGGACGGCCTGGAGCCTGCCACGCGCTATTACTACGCCGTGGGGGAGCAGGAGACGGTGCTCAGCGGGGACCAGAGCCACACCTTCGTGACGCCGCCCGCAGCCGGCACCCCCGTTCCGGCCCGTTTCTGGGTCCTGGGCGACTCCGGCACCGCCAACGCCAACGCCGCCGCCGTCCGGGACGCCTACGCGGACTTCACAGTAGACCGCCCCACCAGCCTCTGGCTGATGCTGGGGGACAACGCCTACGAGCGCGGGCGCGACTCGGAGTTCCAGGCGGCGCTGTTCGAGACCTATCCCCAGTGGCTGCGCCGGCTCCCGCTGTGGCCCACCTACGGCAACCACGACTCGGAGTCGGCCGACGCCGGGTCGCAGACGGGCGTCTACTTCGACATCTTCACGCTGCCCAGGGCCGCCGAGGCGGGAGGCGTGGCGTCGGGCACCGAAGCCTACTACTCCTTCGACTACGCCAGCGTCCATTTCGTCTGCCTGGACTCGAGCGAGTCCCACCGGGGCCCGGGCGGGGCGATGCTCGACTGGCTGGCGCGCGACCTGGCCGCCACCGACCAGCAGTGGGTCATCGCCTACTTCCACCACGCTCCCTACACCAAGGGCTCCCACGACTCGGACCGGGAAGGGACGCTGATCGAGATGCGGGAGTGGGTCCTGCCGGTCCTGGAAGCCGGCGGGACGGACCTCGTGCTGGCCGGCCACAGCCACGGCTACGAGCGGTCCTATCTGCTGGACGGGCACTACGGCCACTCCTCGACGCTGCGCCCGTCGATGATCCGGGACGCCGGCGACGGGCGCGAAGAGGGGAACGGGGCCTATTTCAAGCCGTCGCCCGCCGGCACCGCCAACCAGGGCACGGTCTACGTCGTCGCGGGCGCCAGCGGCAAGCTCAGCCATGGGCCGCTCGACCACCCGGCGATGTACTTCTCCCTGCTGGAGCTGGGTTCGATGGTGCTGGACGTCTACGGCAACCGCCTCGACGCCCTCTACCTGGACGCCGACGGCCGGGTGCGCGACTCCTTCACCCTGCTGAAGGGGAGCGACCGGCTTGCTCCAGCGGTGATCTCCGCCCGCGCGCGCTCGGCCGACGAAGTCGCGGTGCTGTTCGCCGAACCGCTGGACCCCGGCAGCGCCTCCGACCCGTCCCGCTTCGCGATCGACCGCGGAGTGGTGGTCCGGCAAGCCCGGCTGGAGCCGGACGGCCGCACGGTGGTGCTGAGCACGTCGCCGCTGGCGGGCGGCGACTACACACTGGCCGTCGAGGGGTTGGCCGACCGGGCCGGCAACCGGGCGGCCGCTGCCAGCGTCGGCTTCGACTTCGCGCTGCGGCAGGTGGTGGAGTTTCAGGAAGGCTCCGCCCCGGGACCCGGCTATTCGGGCGCGCGGGACACCTACATTTCGCTGGTGGACCCCGACGACAACTTCGGTTCGCTGGACCTGGTGCGCGGCGACGGGATCGGCCGCGAGCCGGCCCTGCTGCCCCTGCTGTACTGGGACGTTTCGGACGTTCCGGCGGGCGCCCGGGTGGAGTCGGCCGAGATCGGCATCACCCTCGAGAACAGCAGCGGCGGCTTTTACCACCTCTACGAAATGCGGCGCGACTGGAGCGAGTCGCAGGCGACCTGGAGGCGGTATGCCGCGGGACGGTCCTGGACGAGCCCCGGGACGTCGGCCCCCTCTGACCGGGGCAGCCAGTCGCTGAGCCGGATCGCTCCCAGCCGCCGGGGCCTGCAGACCTTCTCCCTGAACGCCGCGGGCGTGCAGCTGATTCAGGACTGGATCGACGGGGTCCGGCCCAACTTCGGCTTCGTCATGAGAAGCGAGGCCACCGACGACGGCATCGAGTTCGTCTCACGCGACGACCCCACCCCGAATCGGCGGCCGCGGCTCACCATCAGCTACGAGCTGGCGCCGGCTTTCGCCGCCGAAGTCCACGTGGAAGGGATGCAGATGCAGCTGCTGCGGGAGGGCCTGCCGCGGGTGCGGGCCGCCACGACGATCACGGTCCTGGACAGCGACCGGCTGCCGGCCGAGGGTGTCACCGTGACCGTGGACTGGAGCGGGTTGACGCGGGAGTCGGTGAGCGGGACGACGGACGCCGAGGGGCGGGTCGTGCTGACCTCTTCGGCGGTCTCGCGCCACCGCTTCTGGCAGGCGGTCTCCCCGGGGGTCACGTCTGCGCCGGGGAGCTTCCACGTGACCGTGCGGCGGTTGGAAGCGGAGGGGCGCGTCCACGACCCGTCCGCGGACAAGGTCCGCCGAGGCTGCATCGACCTGCGCGGCCTCCCCTGCAAGTAAGGAGTGGCACAGGCATCCTGCTGTGATTCCCAGTTCTGAATCACAACCCGAAAACCTGCGCCACGCCACCCGTTCCCACGGGGACCACGGCCTGGAAGGCGGTTTCACACTACCTCCCGGTGATGACGCGGTAGGGCTTGCGGTGGCGATCCAGGTCGTCGCTGGTCCCGGCGCTGACGAAACCGTCCTTGTACCAGGCGAAGACCCAGTTGTTGCCGCCGTCGATGCCCGTCCCCACGATGTCGGACGCCGAATAGCCGCTCGGCAGCGAGTAGCGGTAGGGCCGGCGATGCTTGTCCAGGTCGTTGCTGGTCCCCGCGCTCACGCGTCCGTTGCGGTAGAAGGCATAGACCCAGTTGCTGTCGTCGTCGATGGCCATGCCCACGATGTCGGACGCTGAGTAGCCGCGCGGCAGCGAGTAGCGGTAGGGCCGGCGGTGTTTGTCCAGGTCGTTGCTGACGCCTGCGCTGACGTAGCCGTTGCGGTACCACACGAAGGTCCAACCCTTGTCGCCGTCCACGGCCACCCCCACGATGTCGGACGCCGAATAGCCCGACGGCAACGAGTAGTTGTAGGGAATCCGGTAGTTGTGGATGCGCGAGGAGGAGCCGGCCGTCACCGTCCCGTCCTTGCTCCAGGCCAGCGACCAGTCCCTCGGGCCGTGCACGCCGAATCCCACCATGTCGGTGGCCACGTAGCGGTCCTTGCCCGGCCCGGGCCAGCGGTTGGGCTTTCCATCCACGACACAGGCTTCGATCTGCTCCGGCACCGTATTGCCGTAGTACTTGGTGCCGAAGTCGTTGGGGTCGTGGTTCAGCCCGTTGTTGTGCATCGTCTCGTGGGCGATCACGCTGGCGATCCGCTTGCGGCTGCTGCCGCGCACGAAGTTGCGGTCGATCTTCATCTCCCCTTTGCGGATGTAGACGCGGTGGGCGCGGGCATTGGCGTCCGGCAGGTTGCGGCACTTGATCTTGACCACCCGGGCCCGGGTCAGCAGGTCCACGATCGAGGCGGGCGAGCGGCGGGCATGCTCCACCAGGTACGCGTCGTCCATGCAGGACACCAGGTCGGCGCGCTGGTCGGCCTGACCGCGCAGTTCGCGGAGGGCGTCGGCAATCCTGGTCTTCAGGTCGGGGGCACAGGACTCGAACCTGAGTCGCTGCGCTTCGGCGTGGGAAGAGAGCCCCAGAGCAGCCAGCAGGACGAACAGAGAGACAGCTCTTGCAGTCGAAAGGAACATGGAATTTCTCCTTTGCTTGCAGGCGGGTCGAAAGCCCCTCCGCGTTTTTTTGCAGACGCAGGGAGAAACGGGCTCAGCCGGCCGATCCCCTCACCCCGACCCGGTAATTTTTTTCCCGGCGGGAGCCGGTGCCTTGCCCCGGCGGCCCGCTCGATGTAGCTTCAATCCCGCTGCAATCCGAATCAGTGAAGGAGGTCCCGTGCGTTTCTCTCCATCGATCCTGAGCGTCCTCTTCGTGACTCTGTGCGCCGCGTCCGCTTCCCGGGCGCAGAGTCCCCCCACCGTCACGGCCGAGCAGCTGCAAGGACTCCAGGTGCGCGGCATCGGACCCGCGGTGATGGGCGGCCGCATCGCCGACATCGCCGTCCACCCGCGCGACCGCAATACTTGGTACCTGGCGGTAGGATCGGGCGGCGTCTGGAAGACGGTCAACGCCGGCACCACCTGGACGCCGGTCTTCGACTCCCAGAGCGTCTACTCGGTGGGCTGCGTGGCGGTGGACCCCGTCCGCCCCGAGGTCGTCTGGGTGGGAACCGGGGAGAACGTGAGCGGACGGCACGTCGGCTGGGGCGACGGCGTCTACAAGAGCCTGGACGGCGGCGCCAGCTGGCAGCGGATGGGCCTCGAGAAGTCCGAACACATCGGCAAGATCCTGATCGATCCCCGCGACCCGGACGTGGTCTTCGTGGCCGCCGAAGGGCCGCTCTGGTCCGAGGGGGGCGAGCGCGGCCTCTACCGCACCGACGACGGCGGCGCCTCCTGGACCCGGGTCCTGGCCATCGACGAGGACACGGGCGTGACCGACGTCGAGTTCCAACCGGGCAACCCCGACGTCCTCTACGCCGCCTCCTACCAGCGGCGGCGCAGCGTCTGGTCGCTGCTGGCGGGGGGACCGGGCTCGGGTATCCACAAGTCGACGGACGGCGGCGACAACTGGCGCCGGCTGGTTTCCGGACTGCCAAAAGGAGACATGGGCAAGATCGGGCTGGCGGTCACCCCGGCCGACCCCCGGCTGGTCTACGCCACCATCGAGGCGTCCGCGGAGGAGCGCGGGTTTTACCGGTCCCGCGACGGCGGGGAGAGTTGGGAGCGCCGCAACGAGTACATCTCCAACGGGACGGGCCCGCACTACTACCAGGAGATCGAGGCCTCGCCCCGCTTCCCCGGCCGCGTCTACCAGATGGACGTCTTCCTGCACGTGACGCGCGACGGGGGCGGGTCGTTCGACATCCTGGAGACCGGCCGCGCCAAGCACAGCGACAACCACGCCCTCTGGATCGACCCGGACCACCCGGACCACCTGCTGGTGGGCACCGACGGCGGCCTCTACGAGAGCTTCGACGAGGGCTCGACCTGGCGCCATTTCGGCAATCTGCCGATCTCGCAGTTCTACAAGATGGCGCTGGATTCGAGCCTGCCCTTCTACAACGTCCTGGGGGGCGCGCAGGACCTGGGGACGCTGCTGGGGCCGTCGCGCACCACCAACGTGGAGGGGGTGCGAAACCGCGACTGGACGGTCCCGTTGGGGGCCGACGGCTACGCCTGCGCCTTCGACCCCGACGACCCCAACACCGTGTACATGGAATGGCAGGTGGGCCGGCTCTACCGCCACGACCTGCGCACCGGCGAGGGCCTGGACATTCAGCCTCAACCCGCTCCCGGCGATCCGCCCGAGCGCTGGAACTGGGACGCGCCGCTGCTGGTCAGCCCCCACTCACCGGCGCGCCTCTACTTCGGCTCCCACCGGCTGTGGCGCAGCGACGATCGGGGCGACTCCTGGCAGGCCGTCAGCGGCGATTTGACCGCGGGCGCCAACCGCTACCAGCTGCCGATGGACGGGCGGGTGCGCAGCGTCGACGCCCTGTACGACAACGGCGCCATGTCCTGGTACGCCACTTTGACGGCGGTCTCGGAGTCGCCGCTGGTGGAAGGGCTGCTGTACACCGGCAGCGACGACGGGCTGATCCAGGTGAGCGAAGACGGCGGCGGCAGCTGGCGGGCGGCCGGCACCCTCCCGGGCGTGCCGGAGGGGTCGTTCGTCAACGACCTGGAGGCCTCGCTGCACGATCCCGATGCCGTGTTCGCCGTGCTGGACAACCACAAAACGGGGGACTACCGGCCGCTGCTGTTCGAGAGCCGGGACCGGGGGCGGAGCTGGCGCTCGATTGCCGGCGACCTGCCCGATTCGACGATCGTCTGGGCCGTCGAGCAGGATCACGTCCAGGCGCGGCTGCTGTTCGCCGCCACCGAGTTCGGGCTCTACGCCACGCTGGACGGAGGGGCGAAATGGCTGCGGCTGGGCGGCGGAGTCCCCACCATCTCCTTTCGCGACCTGGAGTTGCAGCGCCGCGACGGCGACCTGGTGGGGGCGTCCTTCGGGCGGGGGTTCTACGTGCTGGACGACTATGCACCGCTGCGGGAGATGGCCGCGGGGGCGCTGGACGGGGAGGCCGCCCTCTTCGCGGTCCGCGACGCCTGGTGGTACGTC
>JBFGHG010000176.1:0-6450 GCA_041578395.1 Acidobacteriota bacterium | reverse complement strand
TCGAGGCGCTCCGAGATGGCGAGGACTGAGGGCGCGAAGACCGCACTCGACACCAGCGTGATAGTCGCGGGGCTTCTTCCCTGGCATCAAGAACACGAACCCGCCAACCAGGCCATAGCCGGCCTGTTGGATTCCTCGGAAGCCATTCTGCTGCCCATCCGTACACTGATGGAGTCCTTTTCGGTAATGACTCGTCTGCCAAGCCCGCACCGGCTGTCGTCGAGTGCGGCTCTCGAGCTTCTACGGGCGAATTTCCAGGAGGCGGCACAGCTGATCGACCTCCGCGCGAGTGCGTACTGGGATCTTCTGGACGAGTTTGCAGTACAGGATGTCAGGGGCGGAGCGGTGTACGATGCGGAAATCATCGAGTGCGCTCGCCGGGCAGGGGCAGACCGGATCATGACTCTCAACCGTCGGCAGTTCGAAAGACTCGCTCCCGAGGAGATCGAAGTGGTCGTGCCCTCCCACTGACGAGCCGTGAAATCAGTCGCCCGGCCACGGGCCCCAATGCGCCGATCCCAGGCGTGCTCTGCAGTCCTCGGAAATCCTCTGCGCGGATTCCGCCAGAATCTCGAGGGCGGCTTCCGCGGGGTTGTCCAAAATGGTGATGAGTTCCGACTGAGTCAGTGCGGTTACGAGTGGCGGATCACGGCCAGCAGAAACCCCGCCAGCAGCAACCAGAGCCCCCCCAGAACGATCATCAGGCAGTCGAAACCGTAGCCTCTCTCCTGTCCGTCCTTCTTCCTCTTCAGCAACGCCCAGGCGATGGAAGGCGGCATGAAGGCGAAGAGATAAACAGCCCCGCCGGTCACTCCGAAGACGGCCATCACGAAGCCGATCAAGGCGACGAAAGCTCCCCCGACAATCAGGACCTGGGTCGATCTCTTCATCCCAACCCGGAGTACGCAGCCCCGAACCGGTCATTCGCGCAGCGTAGTCGAGGGGTCCAGCCGCACGATCCGCAGCGAAGGCGCCAGGCTGGCCAGCGCCGCGGTCAGCAGCAGAATCCCCGCCACCGCCGCGAAGGTGAGCGGGTCGGCCAGCCGGACGCCCCACACCAGGTGCTCGATCAGCGACAGCAGCCAGTAGGCGGCCACGCCGCCGATTGCGATCCCCGCCAGGGTCAGCCGGACCCCCGGCAGCGCCACCACCCCCACGGCGTTCCAGAGCGTGGCGCCCAGGGCGATACGGATGCCCATCTCGCGGCGCCGTTCCAACACGGAGTTGGCGATCAAACCCCAGATGCCGACCGCCGCCAGCAGCAGCGCCAGTCCGGCCAGCGCCCCCAGCAGGATCGCCTGCGTCTGCTGCCGGGCCCAGGAGCCGGCCATGATCTCCTCCATCGAACGGATCGAGAACAGCGGCATGCCGGGATCGCGGGAGGCGACCGCCTGCTCCACCAGCTGTGCGACCTCCTGCGGCGAACGGCGGCTTCGCACCACGAAGGCCGGAGAAAACCAGGTGTGCACCAGCCGCAGGAACCCGTCCGACGCCTGTGCCAGGGGCATGTACACGGCCGGGACTTCGCCCAGCGGGCCGAACTCGCCCCAGCTGGGCAGCACCTGCACGTCCCCGACGATCCCCACGATCTGGCGGGCGCCGTCGGACACCGAGATCTGCCGGCCCAGCGCTTCCTGATCGGGAAAGTACCTGCGGGCGAAGGCCCGGTTGACCAGCACCACGGCCGCGCTTTCCGGGCCATCGGCCTCCGAGAGCCACCGGCCCCTCAACAGCGTCATTCCCAGCGCCTCGGAGTATCCGGGCGTGACCCAGAAGAGGTTGGTCAGCTTGACGTCGTCCCCGGAATCCTCGCCCACCGGCTGAAAGACCATGTTCAGGGCCCGCTCGTAGGGAAGCGTCAACCCCACGCCGGCCGCCTCGACCCCCGGCGCGCCGCGGATCTCCTGGAGACTGGCCTGGATCAGCCGCTGAACGGCGTCACGCGTGCCGTAGCGGGAGTCGTGCAGCGAAATCCGGGCCGTCACCGCGCCGCGCGGGTCGAACCCCGGACTCAGGCCGCGCAGTCCCGCCACGGTCCGCAGCACCAGACCGGACGCCATCAGCAGGACCACCACGCCGGCCACCTGAGTCACCACCAGCAACCGCCGCGGCCAGAGCCGCCCGCCGCCCGTCGCACTGCGCGAGTCCGACTCGGCGAAGGACTCCCGAAGGTCGGTGCGGCTGGCCTGCAGCGCCGGGACCAGACCGAACAGCAGGCTGGTCGCCAGCGCCACCAGCGCCGTGAAGGCCAGGGCCCGTCCGTCCAGCTCCAGGGTCTGCGACACCCCCAGGCCGTCCCGGGCCAGCCATTCGAGCGCCTCCTGACCCAGGGAGGCAAAGGCGATTCCCGCCAGGCCGCCGCCCACAGCCAGCACCAGCCCCTCGGTCAGCAGCTGCCGCAGGACCGCCCCCCGGCCGCCGCCCAGAGCCAGGCGCGTGGCGATCTCGCGGCGCCTCCACCCCAACCGGGCCATCAGCAGACCGGCGATGTTCACGCAGCCCAGCAGCAGCACCAGCCCCACCGCGGCCCAGATGGCCGCCAGCGACGGGCGTACGCTCTCGGTCTGGCTCTCCTGCAGCGCCACCAGTTGCAGCTGGACCGAGACTTCGGGGCTCAGCTGCCGCACTTCGTGCAGGCGCCCGCCGAGGGCGGCGAGCCGGGCCTGCGCCTGCTCCAGCGTCATGCCTTCCGGCAGCCGGGCCAGCACCTGGTAGTTGGTCCCCTGGCCCTCGCCGCTGGTGCTCGGGCGAAGCGGCGTCCACAACTCGGCGGACGTTCCGCTGTCGAACCCCGCCGGCATCACGCCGATGATCTCCTGCGGCTCGCCGCGCAGCTGGATCACTTCACCCACGGCCGCGGCAGCCTCCCCAAACAGTCGCCGCGCCAGTCCGTGGCTCAACACCGTAACCGCGGGGCCGCCGGCCGCGTCCTCGTCCGGCGTGAACTCGCGGCCCGCCAGCGGATCGACGCCCAGCACCGAGAAGAACCCCGCCCCGACCCGCTGCTCGCGCACGTGCTCGGCGCTGTCCCCGACGCTGAGGTTGACCCCGGTGGCCCAGGCGGAAAACACCGCCCGTTCCAGGAAGGTGGCCTGCTCGCGGATCAGCTCCCAGCCCCGCCCGTCCTGCCCCGTCTGCACGCTCTCTCCGCTGGGGGACTGGTAGCGGGTGGCGACGACGGCCAGCCGGTCCGGCTCGGGATAGGGGAGGGGCCGCAGCAGCACCGCGTCCACCAGCGAGAAGACTGCCGTGTTCACGCCGATGCACAGGCCCAGTGTGGCGATGGCGCTGAGCGTGAAGACCGGGTTGCGCCGCAGGATGCGCAGCCCGAATGCGAGGTTGCGGCGCAGCTCGTCGGCCCACCACCAGCCCGAGGAGTCGCGGCACTCCTCCTTGGCCCGTTCCACCGAGCCGAACTCGATGCGGGCCCGCCGGCGGGCCTCGGCCGGCTCCACCCCGGAGCGGATCAGGTCCTCGACGCGGGCTTCGAGGTGGAACTGGAGTTCGTCGTTCATCTCCGCCTCGAACTGGCGGCGCTTCCCGAGACCCATCAGGATTCGAAACTTCCGCATTTGAGATTTGAGATTTGAGGTTTGAGATTTGTCATTCAGACCTCCTCGGGCGTGGCGCCCAGCGCCAGCGTGATGGCCTCCCTGAGCCGGTTCCAGCTGGCCGTCTCCTCGCGCAGCCGCCGCCGCCCTGCTTCGGTGAGGCTGTAGAACTTGGCACGGCGGTTGTTGTCCGAGACCCCCCACTCGGTGGCCAGCAAACCCTGCCGCTCGAGCCGGTACAGGGCCGGGTAGAGCGACCCCTGCTCGATCTGCAGGGACTCGCCGGAAATCTGCTGGATGCGCAGCAGAATGCCGTAGCCGTGCAGCGGCCCCAGCGAAGCGGCTTTGAGGATGAGCAGGTCGAGAGTTCCGGGGAGTAGTGCTGCGTCGGTCAATGGCGTCTCTCCTAGATTGTTTAGGAGAGAGTAGCAGGCGTTCTCCTAGCCTGTCAAGGAGAGAGAATCGACCCGATCGGGTTCAGGCTTGCCGGCCGGCGCACGGTGCCGGAGGCCCGCCGGCGGAAGAAACCTGGGATCAGTTTTCGACCACGAGGAGGGGCCGCTATCGGCGGCTGGGTTCGAGATCATCGATCCACTCGCGGTCGAGAGTCGCTTCGAGATCCTCTCCCGAGCACAAGTTCGGATCTTTGCAGATCGCGGCGAACCCGACTCGCTGCCGCCCGAAACCCGGCAAGCTGGCGTACACCGCCTGGCGAATTACCTCGGAGACACTCGTGGATCGCCGGCGAGCTTCGTGCGCCAGCAGGCGCGCGAGATCCTCGGGAAGTGAAACCGTTACGCGCTTCATCCGGATATCGTACCAACGACCAGCAACTTTGGCCCGGCCTGGCCGCAACTGGACGCACTTTCGGTGACCCGCGGAAACAATCCCTCCGTCTGCTCCGTTAAGCTCTGATAGGAGGGAGCACGCCGCCGCAATGCGCGTCCGTCTGAAACACGAACGCCTGGCTCGAACGCTGGCCTCGAGCCGGCTCAGCCAGAACGCCTGGGCCTTGCGCCTGGGTCTGGAGAGCAGCCACCTCTCCAAGCTGGTCAACGGCCGCCGTCTCTATCCCACCGCCGCCACCCGGCGAAAACTGCTGCGAGGGTTGGGGCTCGAGTTCGACGAGCTGTTCGAGATCGAGAACGTGGCGACGGCGCCCTCGCGGCCGCCGATTCCTCCGCGGCCGACCCGAAATCGAAATGCCCCGGCCGCCTGGAGCCCGCGAGCCTGGCTTCCCCGACACCCTGGAGAAGACACCATGTCCAACGTCCTGCAGGAGTTCCGCTTCGCCTTCCGGCTGATCCGCAAGAACCCCGGCTTCAGCTTCGTGGCCGTGTTGACGCTGGCGCTCGGAATCGGATTGAACTCGGCGATCTTCAGTTTGGTCAACGGCATCCTCTTCCGTCCGCTGCCGGTGGCCTCGCCCGAGCGGCTGGTGGCTGTCTACTGCAATTCCCCGAACGACATGCTGGAGCACTCGCCCCTCTCCTACCCCGACTTCGAGGACCTGCGCGGCAACAGCACCACCCTCGAGGGGATGCTCGGCTACGCCCTGACTCCTCTGGCGCTGGGCGTGGGCGACGAAAACGCGCTGATCATGGGCGAGAGCGTCAGCGGCAACTACTTCTCGCTGCTGGGCGTTAGGCCTGTCCTGGGCCGCGGCTTCTCCCCCGACGAGGACCGCACGCGCGGCACCCACCCGGTGACCGTGCTGAGCCACCGGATGTGGCAGCGGCGCTTCGGGGGCAGTGAGCAGATTATCGGCGAGAGGGTGCGCATCAACGGCGTCGAGTTCACCGTCATCGGGGTCGCGCCCGCGCAGTTCACGGGCCTGTTTCGCGGTGTGGCGCCCGAGTTGTGGATTCCTCTGGCCATGAAGGACGCACTGAACGCCCCCCAGATGGCCCAGATCCAGGAACAGGAGGAGCCTGCGGTGGCCAGCGTCCTGGACCGGCGGCGGACCCGCTGGCTCTTCTCGGTGGGACGGCTGGTGGCGGGGGCCTCGATCGAGCAGGCGGGAGCCGAGCTGGCGTCGCTGGGCGAAGCGCTGGCGCGCCAACACCCGGAGAGCAACCGCGAACGGGCGTTCCTGCTGCGGCCGGCGGCCCAGATCCGCATCCTTCCCGAGGTCGACACCATCCTGCAGGGCGCTTCGTTCGTCCTGATGGCGGTGGTGGGCCTGGTGCTGCTGATCGCCAGCGCCAACGTGGCCAACCTGCTGCTGGCGCGCGCCGCCGGACGCCGGCGGGAGGTGGCGGTGCGGCTCAGCGTGGGCGCCAGCCGGGGACGGCTGATCCGGCAGCTGCTGATCGAGAGCCTGGTGCTGGCCTGGCTGGCGGGTGGCGTGGGACTGCTGCTGACCGTGGCCACCAACGCGCTGCTCAACAACGTGAACGCCGCGCTGCCGCTCCCCATCGACATCGCGTTGCAGCTGGACGTCGACTACCGCGTGATCGGCTTCACCTTCGGCGTCTGCGTGCTGGCGGCGCTTCTGTTCGGCCTGGCGCCCGCCCTGCAGGCCTCCTCGGGCCACCTGGTGGAGGCGCTTCGCCAGGACGTGGGGGGCGGTTCCCGCGGCGCCTTTTCCCGCCGCTTCGGCGGCGCCCTGGTCATTGCCCAGATCTCGCTCTCGCTGCTGCTGCTCATCTGCGCCGGCCTGACCGTGCGCAGCCTGCTCAACGCCCATCGGATCGATCCCGGATTCGACCCGTCCGGGGTGGTAATGGCCCGTTTCACGCCCAACCTGGTCGGCTACGACGACACCCGCGCCGAAGCCTTTTACCTGCACCTGGACCGCGAGCTGAGCGCTCTGCCGGGAGTGGAGACGGTCACCACCGCCTCGCACCTTCCCCTCACCTTCGAAATCAACGTGGAGACCGCGGTCAGGGAGTCCAAC
>JBFGHG010000175.1:0-6490 GCA_041578395.1 Acidobacteriota bacterium | reverse complement strand
GGGCGCAGTTCATCCAGACGGGCACCTACCGGAAGGTGATGGTGGTGGGGACGGACGTGATGAGCAGCATCGTCGACTTCGAGGACCGCGCCACCTGCGTGCTGTTCGGCGACGGGGCGGGAGCGGCGCTGCTGGAACCGGCCGGCGACGACGGTAACGGCATCCTCGACTTCCTGCTGCACAGCGACGGCTCGGGGGGCCAGTTCCTCTACATGCCGGCGGGAGGGAGCCGCGAACCGGCCAGCCTGGAGACCGTGCGGGAGAAGAAGCACTACGTCCAGCAGGACGGCCGCAACGTCTACAAATTCGCGGTCAAGCGGATGGCCGACGTCTCCGCCAGCCTGCTGGAGAAGCACGGCCTCGATCCGTCCCAGCTCAAGCTGTTCGTCCCCCATCAGGCCAACCTGCGGATCATCCAGTCGTCCGTCGACCGGCTGGGGCTCGAGCCGGAGCAGGTGCTGGTCAACATCGACCGCTACGCCAACACGACGGCAGCCACGATCCCGATCGGACTGACCGAGGCGCACCGGGAGGGGCGCATCAAGAAGGGGGATCTGGTGATGCTGGCGAGTTTCGGGGCGGGGTTCACCTGGGGGTCGCTGTTGATGCGGTGGGGGATGTAGGGCGCGCCCGAGGGGCGCTTCAAATCTCAAATCTCAAATCTCAAACATAATTCCCAATTTTCAATTTTCAATGTTCGAACGGCTGAATCCTGTAGCGGTTCGGGGCGTCTGTACTCTTGGGGCCTGCCAAGCGTTCGAAGTAGGTGTGCGTGACTCCATGAGTAGCAGAATTCTCCTCTCAGTGCTGGGTGCAGGTGTCCTGTTGGTGGGGTGTTCCAGCAGCTCTGCTGAAGAGGTTTCGCCCGCGGCGGTGGATGCGCCGGCGGCTACGCAACCCGTGCCCCGGCGGATACCGGTGCGGGTGGTGGAGTTGGTTCGGGAGGATGTTACCGAAGAGCTGGATCTGACGGGGACGGCGCGGCCCTGGGACGAGTTCGAGGTTTCGGCGGAGGTTTCGGGGCGTATCTCGGCGCTGCACGTCGAGGAAGGCGAGTGGGTCCAGAAGGGGCGCCTGATGGCCGAACTGGACCGGAGCAAGCGGGATCTCCAGTTGGAAGCCCGGCAGGCGGACCTGGAGCGCACCCGGATCGACGTCGAGTTCGCGCGCAAGCGGCTGGCCCGCGGGGAGTCGCTGCTGGCGAAAGGGGCGATTTCCCAGGCCGAGGTGGACACCCTCGAGCAGGCCGTCCAGGTAGCGGAAAGCGCGGTGCGGCTGGCCGAGATCGCGGTCGACACCATCCGGGAGGAAATCGAGGACACGCGTGTCCTGGCGCCGGCGACGGGCCGGGTTTCGGCGCGCACCGTTTCGCTGGGGGAGACCGTGAGCCCTTCGGGGATCCTCTT
Organism: Acidobacteriota bacterium; assembly: GCA_041578395.1. GTDB lineage: Bacteria > Acidobacteriota > UBA6911 > RPQK01 > JANQFM01 > JBFGHG01. Next base: position 5,084 of record JBFGHG010000175.1, on the reverse strand, counting down.
CCGGCTGATTCAGATCGATCCGCTGAAGATCGTCACCGAGATCCCCGAAGCGCACCTGCATCTGATCCGGCCGGGCCAGGCGGTCCGGATCGTCTTCGAAGCCCTCTCCCCGCAGCCGCGGCGGGGGACGGTGCATTTCATTCACCCGGTGGCCAACCCCTCCAGCGGGGCCTTCCCCACCGAGGTCCGTCTGCCCAACCCGGGCCGGCGGCTGCAGCCGGGAATGGTGGCGCGGGTGCGACTGGAGACCTCCACGCTGCGGGACGCCCTGCTGGCTCCGCTGGACGCGCTGGTCGACCTCGAGGGCCGCTATTTCGTCTACGTGGTGGACGGGGAAAAGGCCGTGCGGCGCCCAGTCGAGGTCCGGCAGAGGATCGGTGCCCGGGCGGTGCTGGAGGGTGACGTCGCCGAGGGTAACGAAGTCGTGACGGGGGGCAACCAGAACCTGACGGACGGCGCCGCGGTGGAGGTGGTGCGCTGATGTCCGTCCCGCGCTTCTCGGTCCGCAACTCGGTGCTGGTCAACGTGGTGATGATCCTGGTCATCGCCCTGGGGACCTACGCGCTGATCACCATCCCGCTCGAGCTGTTTCCGCAGATCCGGCTCAACCGGGTGATCATCTCGGTCTTCAACCCGGGCGCCTCCCCGGAGGAGATCGAAAAGCTGATCACCAAGCCGATCGAGGACGAGATCAAGGATGTCGACCACCTCGACTTCTTCGTCTCCACCTCGGTCGAGGGACAGGCCCGGCTGACGGTCATCTTCGAGACTATCGGCGAGGCCGACTTCCGGCGCGTCTACCAGGACCTGCGCCAGGAGGTGGACAAGGTCGAACTGCCGGACGAAGCCGACGATCCCTTCTTCCTCTCTCTGGAGTCCTCCACCTGGGCGCCGATGGCCACCGTGGTCGTCAGCGGCGACCTGCCCGAGGCCCGCATGAAGGAGCTGGCCGAGGAGATCCAGGACGAGATCGAAGGGATGGCGGGGGTGGACGCCGTCAGCCTGGCGGGCATCCGGGAGCGCGAAGTCTGGGTGGAGGTCGACCCGCAGCGGCTCTACAAGTACAACCTGACGCTGGACCAGGTGGCCGCCGCCCTGCGCAGCCAGAACGTCAGTCTGGCCAGCGGCAACATCTCGCTGGGCAGCTCCGAGTACCTGGTCCGCTCCATGGAGGAGTTCGAGGACCTGGACGACATCGCGAACGTGGTCGTAAAGGAAGACGCGGTCGGCAACCACGTCCGGGTGCGCGACCTGGCGCGGGTGCGGAACACCTTCGAGGAACCCCGCAGCCTGTCCCGGTTCAACGGCCAACCGTCGGTCTCGCTGAACGTCTACAAATCGCCCGAGGGGAACACGCTGGAGCTGGTGGCCGCATTCCGGGAGCTGGCGGAGCGCTGGGAACTGGGCCTGCCCGAGGGCGTCGACATCGCGGTGACGGCGGACAACACCGACCGCATCCGCAACTCGATTCAGCGGCTCATCAACAGCGGACTGTGGGGCGGCCTGCTGGTGTTGGTGCTGCTCCTCTTCTTCCTGGGCCCCCGCAACGCGCTGCTGGTCTGCTGGGGGATCCCGATCACCTTCCTGCTCACCTTCACCTTCCTGGAGCTGTACGGCGAGTCGATGAACGAGTCGACGCTCTTCGCGCTGGTGCTGGTGCTGGGGATGATCGTGGACGACGCCATCGTGGTGGTGGAGAACATCTCCCGCTACCTGAACCGCGGCTTTTCGCCCAAACAGGCCGCGGTGCAGGGCGCCGAAGAAGTGATGTGGCCGGTCTTCTCCTCCTCGCTCACGACGATCGCCGCCTTCTTGCCGCTGATGCTGCTGCCGGGGGCCATCGGCGAATTCATGAAAGTGATTCCGATCTGCGTCAGCCTGGCGCTGGTCGCTTCGCTGTTCGAGTCGCTGGTGATCCTGCCCTCGCACGTGGCCGACCTGGGAAGAAGCGACGCCCACCGGCACCACTCCCGCGTCAACCGGGGGATCCGCTGGGTGGCGGCGCACTACCGGCGGGCGCTGGGCCCGGTGCTGCGCTACCGTTGGGTGGTGCTGCCGCTGCTGGTTCTCCTGTTTCTGCCCACCCTGCTGATCATCGACTACGTGGGGGTCGACCTGTACGAGGACGACGAGTTCAGCGTGATTTTCGTACGGGTCTGGATGCCGGAAGGGAGCAGCCTGGCGGCCACCGACGAGGTGCTGCGGCAGCTGGAGGGGGCGGCGCTGGCCCTGCCGGCCGGGGAGGTGATCGACGTCGTCACCCAGGGGGGGCGGCTGGACACCGACTCGGAGCGGCTCAACGGCAAGGACGTGGGGCAGCTGGTGATCAACCTGGTGGAGTCCAACCAGCGCACCCGCGCCCTGGACGAGATCATCGAGGAGATGGAGACCCGCAGCGCCCAGGTGACCGGCTACAAGCGGCTGGAGTTCGCCAGGCCGAACACGGGCCCGCCGGTGGGCAAGCCGGTGGAGGTGAAGGTGAAGGGGCGCTACCTGGAGACCCTCGAGGTGATCTCCGACCGGGTCCAGGCCAGCCTCGAGGCGATGCCGGGCGTTCACACCGTGCAGGACGACCTGCGGCGGGGCAAGAACGAGATCCGGCTCGAGGTGGACGAGAACCGCGCGCACCTGGTGGGACTGGACGCCGGCGACATCGCGCGCCAGGTGAAGTACGCCTTCGACGGCGCCAAGGCCACGGTCTTTCACGACGGGGCCGAAGAGATCGACGTGGTGGTCAAGTTCCAGCCCGAGGCGCGTGACAGCCTGCAGGACCTCAGCTCGGTCAAGATCGCGTCGCGCAGCGGGGGCCTGGTGCCGCTCGAAAGCGTTGCATCGTTTCGGATCGAACGCGGCTGGGCCGACATCCACCGCTTCGACGGCGAGCGGGCGATCACGGTGAGCGCCGAGGTGGACGAGTCGGTGGCCTCGCCGGTCGCCGTGACGCGGGAGCTGCAGCGGCAGTTCGCCGACATCGGGGCGGAGTTCCCCGGCTACCGGCTGGACTTCCGGGGCGAGTTCAAGGAGTTCGAAGACGCGTTCAACAACGTGGTGCGGCTGTTCCTGGTCGGGATCATCCTGATGTACCTGATCCTGGCCGCCCAGTTCCGCTCGTATCTGCAGCCGGTACTGGTGCTGGCGGCGGTGCCCTTCGCGTTCGCCGGGGCGATGCTCTGCCTGCTGATCAACGACTACAAGTTCAGCATCAACGTGATGTTCGGGATGGTGGCGCTGTCGGGCGTGGCGGTCAACGACTCGATCGTCCTGATCGCCTTCATCAACCAGGCCCGCGAGCGGGGGGCGTCGCTGTATCGGGCGGTGCTGACGGGCGGGCGGCGGCGGCTGCGGCCGATCTTTCTGACGACGGTGACGACGATCTGCGGGCTGCTGCCGATGGCGCTGGGGATCGGCGGGGAGTCGAGGACGTATACGCCGCTGGCCGGGACGATCGTGTGGGGGCTGGGGGTGGCGACGTTCCTGATCCTGTTCGTGATGCCTCCACTGTATGCGGCGCTGGACGACGTCAGGCGGCTGCTGATGCGGTTGACGGGCATGCGGGAGGAAGAGGCGGTAGAGGCGGTCCCGCTTCCTCAGCCGCAGCCGATCCGCAAGGTGGGGTAGGAAATGTGGCGCGGGCATCCTGCCCGCGATTCCGGACTATTCTCCTCTTCTCTCTTCTTCGATCAGCCGTGGGACGAACGGTCTGTTTGGTGCGGATAAGGGTTCGCCTGCTGGCAACCGGGACGGGAATTCCGTCCAGATCGACAACCTCGGAATCCGTCATCGCATCCGCATAAGAAACGCCACAAGCACGGGCGAGCAGATCGACCATGACCTCGTCGGCCACCCGCACGACGGTGTAGTCTTCGACGTCGGTGTCTCGGAGATCTGCTGCCGCATTGTCCTCGAGGACCGCCAGGCCTTCCTTCATGCGAGAGACATTGGGGGGCGAAGCATCGACCAGGAAGTCGATGTCCCGGGTCGTCCGACCGCCCCCATGAGCGATCACGGCGAATCCCCCGATCAGGACGTACCGGGCGCCGGCTTCGTTGAGGGAGCGGCAGATTCGCCGGAGGTCTTCGAGCGTAGGCGCAGTACGTGCGAGCCATCGTCTTCGTAAGCCATTCGTCCGCCTCCTCGAAGCTGCGGAATCGGTAGACGCCGCGGGGGACGAGCTTGTCGGTGCCGCGCAGCGCCCAAGCGGTTCGCAGCAGGCGGTCGGCGTCCTCCAGTGAAATGCGGCCGATTTTACGGCGACGCACTGTTTTTGCCGACGGGTTCGACTGCTCGCTTCTCACGCGGTGGAGGTGATCACACAGATGAGAACTCACACCGTCACGAGAGGCTGACGAGAGCATCTTACGAAACTCTTGAAAACAGGCCGTACGCTGCCTATTCGTTTCCGTTCAGTCTCTCGAGCAGTTCCTCGGCCAGGGTCAGCAGCTGTTCAGCCCGCACCGAATTCAACCCGCGCCTCTTGATAGCGGTCGCTCGCATCCCCCGGTTTTATTGCCGCCAGCTGGCGCTCGAGGTCGTCTACCCTGGCCAGAAGCCGCGCGTGTTCCACCTTGGCCTTTTCGAACTCTGCAGTCTGCCGGGCTTGATCGTGCTCGTACTTTTCTTTGATCCGGCGGAGCTGTTCCTGGTAACGCTGCTCGATGTTGGCCCGCCCCTTCACCCCGACGAAGTTGCGGATCCGATTGTAAATCAGGCGCGAGGGAGACGATACTGGGTCGAGGGACCGAGAGACGGGTGTGAGGGGAATCGCGGGCAGGATGCCCGCGCCACTCCATCACCCCAACCGGAAGTCCAGGACGATGGGGTCGTGGTCGGACAGCGGGTTCTCCCGGTCGTGGATCTCGCTGAGCACCGCCGGCGGCGACTCCTCCAGCGGCTCGATTCCCTGACCCGCGAACCAGTCCAGCTTCATCGAGCAGTCGCCCCCCACCCGGTTCAAGGCCCAGCGGATGAACCAGAAGCACCACCCCGGCACCCAGTCGCCCATGTTGGTGTTGTGGGCCACGTCGTCGACGTGGTAGTGCAGCGTCCCCGCGCCCAGACGGTTCAGGGTCCGCCAGTCGTAGCCG
>JBFGHG010000174.1:0-6512 GCA_041578395.1 Acidobacteriota bacterium | reverse complement strand
TTGTTGTCGCGGCGGGGCGGGTAATAGTTGATGCGCACCTTGTGGTAGATGTCCCGGTACAGCTCGGGGTAGATGTTGGGCTGCAGGATGTACTCGAGGACCGAGAGCTTGCTCTCTTCCTTGGTCTTGAACGAGTCGGGGTCGTCCAGCACCTCGCCGTCCCGGTTGCCCAGGATGTTGGTCGAGAACCACCCCGACAGGCCCAGCAGACGGGCCTTCAGCCCGGGCGCCACGATGGTCTTCATCATCGTCTGGCCGGTCTTGAAGTCCTTGCCGGCGATGGGGACGCGGTTGGCTTCGGCCAGCTCCCACAACGCCGGGATGTCGACGGTCAGGTTGGGGGCGCCGTTGGCGTAGGGAATGCCCAGCTTCAGGGCGGTGTAGGCATAGATCATGCTGGAGGGGATGCGCTCGTCGTTGTCCTTCAGGCCCTGCTCCAGCCGCTCCAGCGAGTCGTGCACGTCGGCCCGCGGCAGGAAGATCTCGGTGCTCCCGCACCAGATCATGACCAGCCGCTGGAGGCCGTGCTCCGACTTGAACCGCTCGATCTCCTCGATCGTCTGCGTGGCCAGGTCCCACTTGGTCTTCCCCTGCTTGACGTGCGGGCCGTGCAGGCGCTTCACGTAGCGCTGGTCGAAGACCGCCGGCATGGGGCGGATGGCCCGCAGTTCGCCTTCCAGCTGCCGCAGCAGGTCTTTTTCGAGCACCCCGGCGGTCTCGGCCGAGCTGTAGGCGTCGTCCTCGAAGATGTCCCAGCACCCGAAGACCAGGTCGTCCAGCCCGGCCAGCGGGACGAAGTCGGCGATTCTGGGCACCCGCCCTTCCGTTCGCTTCCCCAGCCGGATGGTGCCCATTTGAGTGAGCGATCCGACCGGCTGTCCCAGCCCCTTCTTGATGGCTTCCACGCCGGCGATGAAAGTGGTGCTGACGGCCCCCAGGCCGACCAGCAGCACCCCCAGCTTCCCGTCCGGCTCCCGGATCTCGACCGCCTGTTTGCGACTCATCATACGTTCACGCGCCTCCTGATTCGTCCAATAATCACGGCCTGGAAGGCCGCGCCACGACCACCTCCGAGATGTCGGCCACCTGCAGGAACAGGGCCGACAGGTCCGTCAACAGCCGCAGGCGGTTGCGCCGCAGGTCCGCCTCTTCGGTCAGGACCATCACGTCGTCGAAAAAGCGGTCGACCGGCGCCCGCAGGCCCGCCAGCGCCCGCAGCACCTCCGCGTAATTGCCCGCTTCCAGGTCCTCGTCCACGCCCGGCTGCAGCCGGCTGAAGGCCTGGTAGAGGTTCGATTCGGCCTTTTCGGCCAGCAGGTCCTCGCGCAACGGAGGCAGCTCGTCCGTCTCCTTGGTCAGAATGTTGCGCATCCGCTTGAAGGCCACCGCCAGCGCCTCGAAATCGGCCTCGCCCCGGATCCCCTGCAGGGCTTCGCAGCGCCGCGACGCCTGGTACACGTTGTCGACGCCGGCGGCGAAAACGGCGTTCAGGACGTCGTAGTCGAAGCCTTTTTCCCGCAGGACGTAGCGGACACGGCCCTCGAAGATCTCGCGCACCTGCTCGAGCACGTCCGGGCCGACCCCTTCGAAGCCTCTCGCGGCCAACTCCAGCAGCCGGCCCAGCGAGACCTCGAGCCGGTGCTCCAGCAGGATCTGGACCGCCCCCTGAGCCTGGCGGCGCAGCCCGAACGGGTCGCTGGAACTGGTGGGCCGGATGCCGGCGCTGAAGCAACCCACCACCGTGTCCGCACGATCGGCCAGCGACAGCAGGGCGCCGGCGCGCGTCTGGGGCGGATCGTCCTCGAAGGCCAGCGGCCGGTAGTGCTCGTAGATCGCCTTCCAGACGGGCTCGGGCAGTCCCTCGGCGCGGGCGTAGAGCCCGCCCATGATCCCCTGCAGCTCGGGCATCTCGAAGACCATGTCGCAGGTCAGGTCGGCCTTGCAGAGGCGGGCGGCTTCGTCCAGCCGGGGGTCGTCCGCCAGGCCGGCGCAGATGGCGCGGATGCGCTCGGTCTTCTGGAGATAGCTGCCCAGCTCCTTCTGAAACATCACCTCGGCGAGCGCCTCGACCCGCTCGGCCAGCGGCTTCTGCCGGTCCGTGTTCCAGAAGAAGGCGGCGTCTTCCAGCCGCGCCTCCAGCACCCGTTCGTGTCCCTTGCGGATGTTGCCTTTCGCGTCCGCTTCGGTGTTGAGCACGGTCAAAAACCAGGGCTGCAGCCGGCCCTCAGCGTCCACCAGCGCGAAGTACTTCTGGTGGTGGCGCATCACCGTGACCAGCACTTCACGGGGGATCTCCAGGAACCGCTCCTGAAAGCCGCCGCGCAGCACCGTGGGGAACTCGTTGAGGAAGGCCACCGTCCGCTCCAGGTCCGGGTCGGGCAGCACGCTCGAGCCCTCCGGAGTCTGCTGCTGCAGCTCGCGCGCGATCTTGGCGCGACGCTCCTCCAGGTCGACCAGCACGAAGTGCTGCCGCAGCGCCTCCACGTAGCCGTCCGGGTGGGCCACTTCGACCGGGCCGCCCCCGCCCAGAAACCGGTGCCCGTGGGTGCTCCGGCCGGAGTGCACGCCTTCCAGTTCGAAGTCGAGCACCTCGCCGTTCCAGAGGGCCAGCAGCCAGCGCAGCGGCCGGATGAAGCGGAAGCGGCTCTCGGTCCAGACCATGGTCTTGGGCCAGGAGATCCCTCCCACCACGGCGGGCAACGCCCGCGCCAGCAGGTCGGGCACGGGCAACCCCTCCACTGTGCGGCGGGCCACCAGGTACTCGCCGCGGTCGGTTTCGGCGACTTCCAGCTCCTGCACCGCCACCCCGACCTTGCCCGCGAACCCCCGGGCGGCCGCCGTGGGTTGGTCCTGATCGTCGAAGGCGATGGAGCGGGGCGGCCCCTGCACGGTCTCCTCGCGGTCCTCCTGCCGCTCGGGCAGGCCCTCGATCAGCACCGCCAGCCGCCGCGGCGAGCTGAACTCCGAGACCGCGCCCACCTCTACGCCGTTCTCTTCCAGCACGGCCCGCAGCCCCCGGGACAGCTGCTCCAGGCCGCCGGCGATCATGTCGGCGGGAATCTCCTCGGTCCCCAGTTCAAACAGGAACTTGTTCATCTTCTTCGACGTAGGCGCCGGCCACGGCCACGGCCAGGGCCCGCACTCTCGCAATCAGGTCCACCCGCTGCGTCACGCTGATGGCGCTGCGGCTGTCCAGCAGGTTGAAGGTATGGGAGCACTTCAGGCAGTAGTCGAAGGCCGGCAGCACGCAGCCGTTGTCCAGGCAGCGCCGGCACTCCCGCTCGTACAGCTCGAAGAGGGTGAAGTGCATGTCCACGTCGGCCAGCTCGAAGCTGTAGCGGGAAAACTCGTACTCCTCGCGCTTGCGCACCTCTCCGTAGGTGAACTCCGAGTTCCAAGGCAGGTCGTGCACGCTCTCGGCGTCGTTGACGAAGGCGGCGATCCGCTCCAGGCCGTAGGTGATCTCCCCCGAGATGGGCATCAGGTCCTGCCCCCCCGCCTGCTGGAAGTAGGTGAACTGGGTGATCTCCATGCCGTCCAGCAGCACCTGCCAGCCGATGCCCCAGGCGCCCAGCGTGGGACTCTCCCAGTTGTCCTCCTCGAAGCGGAGGTCGTGGCCGGCCAGGTCGATGCCCAGGGCGCGCAGGCTGTCCAGGTACTGGTCCTGGATGTCCTCGGGCGCCGGCTTGAGGATGACCTGCAGCTGGTAGTGCTTGTAGAGGCGGTTGGGGTTCTCGCCGTAGCGGCCGTCGGCGGGCCGCCGCGAGGGCTGCACGTAGGCCACCCGGTAGGGCTCGGGCCCCAGCACCCGCAAGAACGTCTCCGGATGCATGGTCCCCGCCCCGACCTCCACGTCGTACGGCTGCTGCACCACGCAGTCCCGCTCCATCCAGTATCCGAGCAGGCGGTGAATGATCTCTTGAAAGTTCATCGTCCTCTCAGTCTCTTTCGTGCACTATCGTCCCACAACCGGCCACGGACGGGCCGTGTCACGACTGTGGGGGGAGGCCCTGGTCGAGGGCCGGAGGCCGGAAAAGAACGAGGAAAGTAGCTCCCCAACGTCGGCAGGCGATTCCGGATCGTTGAGACTCTAAAGCAACTCCTTCAGCATTTTCTTGCTCTTCAGCCGTTTTTCCAGATGGTATTCTATCAACTCTTCCGTGAGCCTTTCTAATCTTTTCAACTGCCCCGCGTCGAAGCTCTCCGGGTCCAGACGAATGGGGTGATCCCGCAACATGGCCACGGCGGCGGCGGCCAGCCCGGCCGGCAGCTTCCCGGCCAGGTCGGGGAGCACTCCCTCCAGCCTCAGCAGCCACAGTTCGAAGTAGCGCGCCACCAGCGGCGCCGGGACCGTCCCCAGCGCCTCGAGCACCGCCAAAGCCAGGCGGAAGAGGTGCTCGGACTCCTCTTCTTCGCGGGAGAACTCCTGCAGCAGCTCGGCGAAATAGCCGAAGTGGAGGCTGACCTCCCAGCTGAGGCTGGCCGCCGGAAAGGCCCGGATGATCTCGCACTGCTGAACGACCGACAGCTCCTGGTGCTCCTTGCGCGAAAAAGTGAGCCGGATGTGGGTGAGCGGCTCGAGGCTGCTGCCGTACTTGTGGCGCCCGCCCTTGGCGCCGTAGGCCATGGCCCGCAGCTGGCCGAAGTCGCGCGTGAGAAAGACCGCGACCTTGTGCACCTCCGCGTACGGATACGTTCGCAGGGTCAGCGCTTCGGACTGGTGCAGGCTCATCGAAGCAGGTAGGCGGCGAGCCCCAGAAAGGAAAAGAACCCGACCACGTCGGTGAAGGTGGTCAGGAAGATCCCCGAGGCGATGGCCGGGTCGACGTTCAGCTTCTTGAGCACCAGCGGCACCAGCGTGCCCATCAGCCCCGCCACCAGCATGTTGCAGATCATGGCGGCGGCCATCACCCCGCCCAGGATGTAGCTCCCCTTCCAGAAGAAGGCGATCAGGCCGGCCAGCAGGCCCAGCGACAGCCCGTTGAACAGGCCCACCTTCATCTCCTTGAAGACCACCGAGCGGGCGTTCTTCCAGGTGGTCTCCCCCAGCGCCAGGCTGCGCACGATGACCGTCAGGGTCTGGGTGCCCGAGTTGCCGCCCATCCCGGCCACCACGGGGAGGAAGATCGCCAGCTGCGGGATCGCCGCGATGGTCGGTTCGTACAGCGCCACCACGGTGGCGGCCAGCAGCGCGGTGCCCAGGTTGACGCCCAGCCAGGGGAGCCGCTTGCGGACCGAGGTGAGGGCGTTCCCGTGCACGTGGTCGTCCGCCTCCACCCCCGCCAGGTGCAGGATGTCCTCGGTGGCCTCGTCCTTGATGACGTCGATCACGTCGTCGACCGTGATCACGCCCACCAGCTTGTTCTCGTGGTCCACCACCGGAATCGCCAGCAGGTCGTAGAGCGCCACCAGCGCGGCCACCTCCTCCTGGTCCGTCTCGGTCCGGACCGAGATCACGTTTCCGGTCATCACCTTCTTGAGCGAGGTGGACGGCGGCACCATCAGCAGCTGCCGCAGGGACGCCACTCCCACCAGGTGGTTGCGCTCGTCCACCACGTAGAGGTAGAAGACCATCTCCAGGTCCTGGGTGGTCTGGATGGTGTGAATCGCCTCGCTGACGGACAGGTCCTCCCGCAGCGCGAACACGTGCGGGGTCATGATGCGGCCGGCGGTCTCCTCGTCGTACTGCAGCAGGCCCTGCACCTGCAGCGACTCCTCCAGGCGCATCTGCTCCATGACCTGGTCGGCGATCTCCTGCGGCAGCGAGGAGACGAACAGCGCGCGGTCGTCGGTCTCCATTTCCTGCAGCACCTTGGCCACTTCGGCCGGCGGGATGGCCGTCAACAGGCCGACGCAGCGCTCGATCCCCAGGTCGGTCAGCGCCAGGGCGGCCAGCCGTTTCTCCCGTTCCACCAGGACCGCGAAAACGGCCAGCTGGTCCCGGTCGTTCAGCTCCAGCAGGATGTTGGAGACGTCGCCCGGGTGGAGCTTGGCCAGGAGGTTGACGATGTGTCCCGAGGCCCGCCGGCGCAGCAGCTTGCGCACCGTACCGGCCAGCACTTTCATCTTTTCGACATGCACATCGAACCCCCTTCAACCGTCTCGGCGTGGAAAGAGCGAGAGTGCCGTCAAGCGTCCGGCGAGTCGGACACTGCAGCCGAATCCTCGACGGATACCGGTTCGGCGCTCCCCCTGCGCCGCCGGAACGTCTGGAACAGCCGCATCACCAGGCCGCTGGCCATGTAGGCCATGGCCACGGCCATCAGCACCAGTTGCGACTAGTAGTAAATGCCCGCCACCAGAAGGGCCAGGATCAGGAAGCTGAGGTGGGACTTCCCCCGCCCCAGGTCGAGCCGTTTCAAGGACGGGTAGCGGATCGTGGATATCATCAGGAACGCGGTCAGGTAGGTGGTGCTCACCAGCGCGGCCTTGAAGATGGGGTCCTGAGGCGGTTCGGGAAAGAAGTGGACCGCCGCCGCGATCACGCCGGCGCCCGCCGGAATCGGCAGTCC
>JBFGHG010000173.1:0-6549 GCA_041578395.1 Acidobacteriota bacterium | reverse complement strand
GCCCAGATGGAAGAGGAGGGCAAGCAGCCCGCCATCGCGGAGCCGCTGCTGCTGGGCATCACCAAGGCATCGCTCTCCACGGAATCCTTCATCTCGGCCGCCTCCTTCCAGGAGACCACCCGCGTACTGACCGAAGCGGCCATCAGCGGCAAGGTCGACTACCTGCGCGGCCTGAAGGAGAACGTCATCATGGGCCGGCTGATTCCCGCCGGGACCGGGATGGAGTACTACCGCAACATCGAGGTCGAGAACCCCTTCCACGACATGCCCGAGGAGAGCGAGTTCGGCTTCGGCGACGAGTTCGAGGGCGAGCTGGAGAAGAGCGACGTCCTGCCGACCTTCAGCACCGAGTGACGGGAGTGAGGCCCGGAGTGCGGCGGCTCGCCGCCGCTTTTTTTCGGGCCGGGTCTCGGGCCCGCCGCCGCGCCGAGGTGCCGCGAATCAGAGCGCAGCCGAGCCTGCGCCCTCCCCAACCCGCCGGATGAACTCGGAGTGCGGGCGGCTCGCCGCCCGCTTTTCTTCGGGTGAGGCTCGCCGGCCCGGCTGGCGCCGCGAATCGAAGCAGGCAGGTACCGCCGCCGGTTGTCGCCCGTACATTCGAGCGTGAGAATCGGAGTGCGATGGCTTGCCGCCGCCTTTCCCCGGGGCCGGCCCGCCGGCCCGACGCCGAGGGGCCGCGAATGAAAGCGAAAGCAGCTTCCGCACCCCGCACCCGGATTCGATTCTCAGATCAGCCTGCGCACTTCCGAATCCAAAAAAAAGAGCAGCGACCTCTCGAAAGAGGCCGCTGCAAGGGGGCGAGTCAGGTCTTGATTGGAATCAGACTAGGTTTTAGCTTCCGCCCGTGGCGCCCAGTGCAGGACTGCTCGCGTTGGGAGCGGAGCCGTTGGTGGTGTACCGAATCACCGCGGTCTGGTCGCTGAAGAATCCCCGCTCACCGGTAGTGCCCGGCGTAGTGGGAACCGCGACGACCGTGAAACTGGTCGAGCCGGAAGGGGTCACGGTGAACGTGTAGCCGTCCTTGGTGCCGCCTCCCAGCACGTTGTCGACGAACCCGGCGCTCTGCATCTGAGCCAGAGAGCCGAAGTTGCCCGCGCCGACCGTCGACGCGTAGGTGATCTCCGCCGTCACCAGGTTGCGCACCGAAGAAATAGCCGACGCTTCGTTGGCCGCCTTCTTCGACTGCACCAGGTTGGGCACGGCGATGGCGGCGATGATGCCGATGACCGCGACCACGATCAGAAGTTCGATGAGAGAGAAACCGCGTGAGTTGTTCATTCCTTCCTCCAGGTATCGAAATTGGTTAGGCTCCGGTTTTCTTTGCCGTCTCACAGGACCCCTCTGTAGCACCAGGCGTGCCAAAGAGGGCTTCGGAGCGGGATCGAGGTCCTGGGGGAACTCCATAAAAAGCTTATGATCAGTAGTTTACGGTAATTTTAGTGCCGTACAGAAGACTCGGCCGGCCGTCCGGGGCGGGGCGGACCCTGGACGGATTTTCCGGTTTTTGTCAACTGACATGACGCAACTCGTCACGCGGCTTTTCTCCTGTCCGGCTCCTTGGGAGCGGGGGGAGGGGCTCGCCCGTGCGGTATATAATGTGCGCGGGTTGGGCGGAAGCAGAGGGCCATGGAGCACATCCTGATCGTCGACGACGAACCCAGCATGCTGGAGTTCCTGGAGTACATGCTCACCAAGGACGGCTACCGGGTGAGCGCCGCGCAGGAAGGCGCCCGCGCCGACCGGATGCTCCGGGAACAGGCCTTCGACCTGGTCATCTCCGACCTCCGCATGCCCGACGTGGACGGCCTGGAACTGCTGCGCCGGGCCCGCGGGCAGGACCCGGAGATGCCCTTCATCTTCATCACCGCCTTCGCGACCTCCGACACCGCCATCGAGGCGCTCAAGCTGGGCGCCTACGACTACGTCACCAAACCGTTTCAGGTCGAGGAACTGAAGAACCTGGTGCGCAACGCCCTGCAGGCCTCCAGCCTCAAGCGCAAGGTCCGCCTGCTGGAGAGCGAGCGGGAACAGGGCGACCAGCTGGTGGGCGTCTCCCCTCCCATGCTGGAGATCTACAAGCTGATCGGAACCATCGCGGCCACCGACAGCACGGTGCTGATCAGCGGCGAGAGCGGGACCGGCAAGGAACTGGTGGCCCGCGCCGTACACCAGGCCAGCCCCCGCCGCGACGGGCCCTTCGTGTCCGTCAACTGCGGCGCGTTCGCGGAGACGCTGCTCGAGAGCGAGCTGTTCGGCTACATGAAGGGCGCGTTCACGGGCGCCACCGCCAACAAGAAGGGACTGTTCGAGACCGCCGACAAGGGCACCCTGCTGCTGGACGAGATCGGTGAGATGTCGCCGGCCATGCAGGTCAAGCTGCTGCGGGCGTTGCAGGAGCGCAAGATCCGGCGGGTGGGGGGGACCGAGGAGATTCCCGTCGACGTCCGGCTGATCGCCGCCACCAACCGCAACCTCGAAGACGAGATCCAGGCGGGGAACTTCCGGGAAGACCTCTTCTACCGCCTGGCCGTGATCCCGATGCGCATTCCTCCCCTGCGCGACCGGCCCAGCGACATCGTATCGCTGGTGCAGCACTTCATCCGCCTCTACAACAGCAAGCAGGGCCGCCGGATCGAGGGCATCACCGAGGAAGGCCTGGCCTGCCTGGAGAGCTACTCCTGGCCGGGAAACGTGCGGGAACTGGAGAACGTGATCGAGCGCGCCATCGCCCTGGAGCCGGGCGACTACATCCAGAAGGACCGCCTGCCGGGCAACATCCGCGGCGACCGGGCCCGCGAGCCGGGTGACGGCTCTCTCCCCCGCTTCGACGCGGAGACCGGTCTGGAGCTGGAAGACTACCTCAACGAGGTGGAAGCGAAACTGCTGACCCGGGCGCTGGACCTCTCCGGCGGCAATCAGAAGAAGGCCGCCGAAATCCTCAACCTCACCTACCGGTCGTTCCGGCACCGCCTGGAGCGGCTCAACGTGAAGAAGAAATAATCAGGCCGCCGGCAGCTCGATCGACACTTCGGTCCCCTGCCGGGGGGCGCTGTGGACTTCGATCCGGCCCTCGTGCTGCTGCACGATCTGGTAGACGATCGCCATGCCCAGGCCGGCGCCCTTGGCGAAGCCGCTGTGGAAGGGCTGAAAGAGCTTCTCCCGCTGGTCCGGGCTCATGCCGATCCCTTCGTCCCGGAAGCTCAACCGGATGACGGAGTCCCCGGCGTCGACTCGGACCCGCAGCCGGCCGCCATCGGGCATGGCCCGCGCCGCGTTCTGCAGGATGTTCCAGACCACCTGCCGCAGCTGGTCGGGATTGCCGCGGCAGCGGGGCAAAGCCTCGGCCGACGCCAGCGACAGCTGGTGCCTTCCGTCCTGGAAGTCGGGGCTGTTTCTGAACAGCTCCACGGTTTCCTTCAGCAGGACCATCAGGTCGACGGGCTGGTGCGAGGAGGGCTGGGCCCCGGCGTAGGTCAGGAAGTCCCCCACGATCCGGTTCAGTCGCTCCGATTCGCGCAGCACGATGTCCAGCAAGCGGGCCTGCCCCTCGTTCAACTCCAGTTCCGACTCCAGGATCTGGATGCTGCCCGACAGCGAGGCCAGGGGGTTGCGCAGCTCATGCGCGAGGCCGGCCGCCATTTCTCCGATGGCCGCCATCTTGTTGCGGAACTGCAGCTCGTTCTCCCTTTTCTTGATCTCCGTCAGGTCCTGGAAGGAGACGATGTATCCGACCACTTCCTGGTTGCGGGCCAGCAGCGGGGAGCAGCCGATGCCCAGGTACAGCTGCCTCCCGGAAGCGGTGGACACCCATCCCTCCATGCGAATGGCCCGGGAGGTCGACTGGAAGTCGCTCTCCTCGATCCGGCTCACGATCGCCTCCGGGAACACCTCCGACACCAGCTTGCCCTTCACCTCTTCCCGGGTATAGCCGAGGATCTCAGCGCCGATCCGGTTGAAGAAGGTGATTTTGCCCTCCAGGTCGAGTGTTCCCAGGCCGCTGCGGATGCTGTCGATGATGTTTTCCTGCACCACCCGCGCCGCCCCCAGCTCGCGCCGGGCGCTGGTCAGCCGCTCCGACAGGTAGATCCCCAGGAAGGCCACCGAGACGAAGGCCAGCAGGTTGACGACCAGCTGGTAGAGCGTGTCGCTGGGGAGGCCCGCCACGCCGGGGACCGAACCCATCGAGGTGAGGAACACGACCAGCACGTAGGAGAGGACGCTGAAGGCGAGAGCCAGAATCCCTCCCCTGCGCCCGCGGAAGAGGCTGGCATAGACGATGATCAGGACGTAGAAGGGAATGAAAATGCTGCTGAGGCCGCCGGTGAAGTACAGCAGCACCGTCTGCAGCACCAGGTCAGCCAGCAGCTGGATGGCCAGCAGGTCCAGCCGCTCCGCGTACCGCCACAACAGCAGGTAGATCGCCGTCAGGACGGCCACCACCAGGAAGAAGGGGAGCAGGAAGCTGTTGCTGAGCGACGCCGACGGAAGGGCGATCCAGGCCGAGATCACCACCCCCGCCACCAGCACGAAGCGGAGCAGGATCAGGCCGAACAGGGAAGGCCGCTCACTGACCACCAGCCAGACGTCCGATCAGGGTGAAGATGGGCAGATACATCGAAATGACGATTCCGCCGATGATGCCGCCCAGGACGATGATCATCAGCGGCTCGAGCATCGTCAGCAGGTTGGAGATGGCCGAGTCCGCTTCCTCTTCGTAGTAGTCGGCCAGCTTCTCAAGCATCTGGTCCAGCTGCCCCGTCTGTTCTCCCACCGCGACCACCTGCGTGACCATGGGCGGAAAGAGCTTGCCCTTGCGCAGCGGCTCCACCAGGGCCTTGCCTTCCTCGACCTCGCGCCGCGCCGACATGATGGCGTTCTGGATGACCACGTTGCCGGCCGTGCCGGCCGTGATGTCCAGCCCTTCCAGAATCGGGATGCCGCTGACCAGCAGCGTGGAGAGCGTGCGGGAGAAACGGGAGATGGCGATCTTCTTGAGCACGGTACCCATCAAGGGGACGCGCAGCAGGACGCCGTCCACCCGCAGCCGTCCCTCGTCCGTCTGGTACATGTAGTGGAACCCCAGGCCCAGCAGGACCGCGCCGATCACGATCGGCAGCGTGAACTGCGCCATGAACGAACTGACCCCCATCACCAGCCGGGTGGGAAGCGGCAGGGGAGCGTTGAGGCTCTCGAAGAGCGTCGCGAAGACCGGGATCACCCACACCATGATGACGAAAACGATGACCACCGCCACCAGCACGATGATGATGGGATAAACGGAAGCCGAGACGACGGCTCGTTTCAGCTTGACGTTCTTTTCCGAAAAGAGCGAGAGGCGCTGCAGGATCACGTCCAGGATACCCGCCGCTTCGCCCGCCGCGACCATGTTGGTGAACAGCTTGTCGAAGGTCTTGGGGTGCTTCCTCATGGCTTCGGCCAGGGTGGCACCCGACTCCACGTCGGTGCGGATCCCTTCGAGGATCGACCGGAAGGTCTTGTTCTCCTGCTGCTCGGCCAGGATGCTCAGGCATTCGACCAGGGGCAGCCCGGCGTCCAGCATCACCGAGAACTGGCGGGTGAAGAGAGCCAGCTCCTTGGCGTTGACCCGGTTGGAGAAGGGGAGCGACATCTCCTTGGACTTCTCCGCGATGCTGATCGGCATGACCTGCTCTTCGCGGAGCGCGGCGGCCAGGGCCTGTTTGTTTTGTGCGAAGCGCTCGCCCTTGACGATCCCTCCGCTCTCGTACTGTCGTCCGCGATACTGGTAAACAGGCATTTGAAACTCTGAACGCCTCCTCGTCGCGTTTTGCGGAGCCCGCTGACGCTTGGCTGCCGCGAATCCTCGAACCCTCGACTCCGGGTCCGGGACCGCGGTCACTCGTCTCCCTCGCCGTTCGATTCACCGCCCGGCCGCGGCCAGGTGCGGGGCCCGGCGGAATCAGCGGACTGCGGCGCGAGGGAGTGCGCCCATCCGCTTGAGAATCTCCTGCAGCTCCTCGACGTTCGAGGAGCGGTTGAGGCAGTCTTCGAAGGAGATCTTGCGGTCCATCAGCAGGCCTGCCAGGGACTGGTTCATGGTCATCATTCCATGCTTCTCCTGGCCGGTCTGCATCGCCGAATAGATCTGGTGAACCTTGTTCTCCCGGATCAGGTTGCGTACCGCGGGCGTGGGGATCAGCACCTCACAGGCGGCCACGCGCCCGTTCCCGCTGGCCAGCGGCACCAGCGTCTGGCAGACGATTCCCTCCAGGACCATCGACAGCTGCGCCCGCACCTGCTGCTGCTGATGGGGCGGGAAGACGTCGATGATCCGGTTGAGGGTGGAATGCGCCGAATTCGTGTGCAGCGTGGCGAAGGTCAGGTGGCCGGTCTCGGAGATCCGCAGCGCCGACTCGACCGTCTCCAGGTCCCGCATCTCCCCCACCAGCACCACGTCCGGGTCCTCGCGCAGAGCCATCTTCAGGGCCGTGGAGAAGGAGGAGGTGTCCGAGTGTATCTCCCGCTGGTTCACGATCGACTTCTTGTGCACGTGCAGGAACTCGATCGGAT
>JBFGHG010000172.1:0-6557 GCA_041578395.1 Acidobacteriota bacterium | reverse complement strand
GGCTGGCGGGAGGCAGCATGAGCGGGCTGGGCGTGGGGGGGATGGCCACCAAGCTGCAGGCCGCCGACCTGGCGCGGCGGGCCGGGGCAGACGTGGTGATCGCCTCGGGCCGGACCGAAGGCGTGATCGCCGACATCCTGGCGGGCCGCCCGCGGGGCACCCGCTTTCCGGCCCTGGACACGCCTCTCGAGAGCCGCAAGCGCTGGATCCTGGCGGGAGCCAAGCCGAGCGGACGCCTGCATCTGGACCCGGGCGCGGTGGAGGCGCTGGCCCGGCAGGGCAAGTCGCTGCTGGCGGCCGGCATCCGGCGGGTCGACCACCGCTTCGAGCGCGGCGACACGGTGGCCTTGCTGGGTCCGGACGCCGCAGAGCTGGGGCGGGGCATCAGCCGCTACTCGAGCGAAGCCCTCGAGCGCATCCAGGGCCGCCATTCCCGCCGCATCGAGGAGTTGCTGGGGTACAGCTACGGCCCGGCCGTGGTGCACCGCAACGACCTGGTGCTGCTGTGAGGTTGGTATGACGACGGTGGAAGGAAGTTCCCGGAGAACGCTGGAAGAGATGGGACGAGCCGCCCGCGCCGCGGGCCGGAAGCTGGCGACTCTGCCCGCCTCGGCCAAGAACGAGGCGCTCGAGGCGATGGCCCAGGCGCTCGAGGCGGAGGCGCCGGCCATTCTCGAGGCCAACCGGCAGGACTGCGGCGAGGCACGCGAGCGCGGGACCAGCGAGGCGCTGCTGGACCGGCTGATGCTGGACGAGGCGCGCCTGGACGCGCTGGCGGCCGCCGCCCGCCAGGTGGCCCGGCTGCCCGACCCGGTGGGCGAGGAACTGGAGAGCCGGCGGCTTCCCAACGGCATCCGGCTGGTGAAACGGCGCGTCCCGATCGGCGTGCTGGCGGTCGTCTACGAGGCGCGCCCCAACGTCACGGTCGATATCGCCGCGCTGGCCCTCAAGTCGGGCAACGCGGCCATCTTGAGGGGGGGCAGCGAGACCCTGCGCAGCAACCTGGCCCTGACGGCCTCGCTGCGGCGGGCGCTGCAAGGGTGTTCGCTGCCGGCCGGCGCCATCCAGTACCTCGAAGATCCGGACCGCGAGCGGGTCCGGGAGCTGATGCGGCTGGACCGCTACGTGGACATGCTGATCCCCCGCGGCGGCGCCCGGCTGCACCGTTTTTGCCGCGAGCACAGCACCATCCCGGTGATCACCGGCGGGATCGGCGTCTGCCACGTGTTCGTGGACGAAAGCGCCGACCTGACGCGCGCCCTGGACATCATCGAGAACGCCAAGGTCCAGCGCCCCAGCGTCTGCAACGCCCTGGACACGTTGCTGGTGCACGAGCGGGTGGCTGGCGACTTCCTGCCCAAGGTGGCCGGGCGGCTGGCGGCCAGCGACGTCGAACTGAGGCCGGCGGGCGCGGCCCTGGCGATCCTCCAGGGCGCCGGCGGGACCGCCCGGATCGTGGAAGCGGGTCCCGAGGATTTCGACACCGAATGGCTGAGCCTGGTGTTGGGCGTGAAGGTGGTCTCGGGGCTCGACGAGGCCATCGAGCACATCCACGAGCACTCGACCGAGCACAGCGACGCCATCCTGACGCGCGACTGGAATCACGCCACCCGCTTCGTGGACGAGGTGAACTCGTCGGCGGTCTTCGTCAACGCCAGCACCCGCTTCAACGACGGGGGCGAGTTCGGCCTGGGCGCCGAAGTGGCCGTCAGCACGCAGAAGCTGCACGCCCGCGGCCCCATGGGCCTGGCCGAGTTGACCACCTACAAGTGGATCGCCTACGGCGACGGCCACGTGCGGAAGTGACCCCGGGAGGAAAACATGGCTTCCAAGGGCGGCAGTTTCATGGCCCGCAACTTCGGGCTGGTTTTCGGCGGTATCTGGCTGCTGGTGGGAATCCCGTTCCTGCTGGTCGGGATCTGGCAGTGGTCCGAACTGGGGCGCTTCGACCAGGGAGCGGTCAGGGCCGAAGGAAAGGTGCTGACCCGCGACATCCGGCAGGCCAGCCGCGACAACCGGACCAGCACGGAATACGTCGTCCGTTACCGCTTCCAGACCCCCGACGGGCAGAGCTGGGAGGGCTCATCGGAAGTGGACGTCGGCCTCTGGGAAGCGGTTCGGGAGCAGGGGCCGGTCGAGGTCGAGTACCTCCCCGACGACCCCTCCACGAACCGGGTGGCGGGCCAGAGCGGAGAGCAATGGGTGGTGGTGCTGGTCTTTTCCCTGCTGGGGGGAGCCTTCACCCTGGCCGGGGCCGCCATCTTCGGATTCTCGCTGCGGCGCCGGCTGCTGGATTCGCGGCTGCGCGAGACGGGCCAGCAGGCGTTCGGCACGGTAGTTGCGGTCGAAGCGACCGGCATGCGGGTCAACAACGTGCGCCAGTGGCGCCTTCGCTACACTTACCTCGATCTGTACGGCGTCCAGCACGAAGGCAAGAGCGGGTACCTCTCCCCGGAGGAGGCCCAGCAGTGGAAGGAAGGCGACCAGGGCCTCGTCTTCCACGATCCCCAGGCGCCGGAGAACAGCGTCTGGTCCGGGGAACGAAGCTGAAGGGGCCTGTACGAATCCATCCCGCCAGGCTGTACGCGCTGCGTGTCGAATCCCGTTTCAGGTGGCGAGAGGCGACAACGGGTGGAGGGATTCTCCTGCGTCCGGAACGCCACCCGTTGTGATTTGCGGCTGAGCGAGGGGCGGCGTCAGCGGTCAGATCAGTGACTTGACCGCCGCCGCGATGTCCTGGGCGCTGAGCCCGAACATCTTCATCAGCGCCTCGGAGGGGCCCGAGCGCGGCAGCCCGTTGACGGCCAACTTCCGGTAGCGGAAACGTTCGCCGGCGATGGCTCCCAGCACGGCGTCGCCCAGGCCTCCCTCGGGATAGTGGTCCTCGACGGTCACGAGGGCGCCCGTCTCCTGAACCGCCTGCCGCAGCGTCTCCGCGTCCACCGGCTTGACGGAGTAAAGGTCGATCACCCGCACGTGGATTCCTTCGCCGGCCAGCTGGTCGGCGGCCGCCAGGGCGTTGTGCAGCGTGATGCCGGCGCCCACGATCGTGGCCCGGTCGCTGCCGCTCGAGCGGAGTACCTTGCTGCCTCCCGCCCTGAACTCCTCGGCGCCGTCGTAGAGCAGGCGCGTCTTGGGCCGGGTGGTGCGGATGTAGACGATCCCCTCCGTGTTGGCCGCCAGTTCGACCAGCCGCTGGGTGGAGACGGCGTCCGAGGGGTAGAGCACCGTCGAGCCCGCCACTGCGCGCATCATGGCCAGGTCCTCGAGGCCCATCTGGGAAGGGCCGTCTTCGCCGATGGAGACCCCGCAATGCGAGCCGCACAGCTTGAGGTTGCCCTGGGAGATGGCGCCCATCCGGATCTGGTCGTAGGCGCGGGTGAAGAAGCAGGCGAAGGTGGAGGAGAAGGGAATCTTCCCCAGCGCGCCGAGGCCCACCTGCACTCCCACCATGTTCCCCTCGGCGATGAAGCACTCCACGAAGCGGTCCGGATGGTCTTTCATGAAGACCTGCGAATAGGTCGAGTTCTTGGTGTCGCCGTCCAGTGCCACCACCCGCGGGTTGGCATGCCCCAGCCTGGCCAGGGCGGTGCCGTACGCCTGCCGGGTGGCGATCTTTTCGTCGGCCGGAAAGTCGGGCGGTTCCACCGGCCGGGCGGAGGCGAAGGAGGGGGGCGTGCCCTGCGGCGCCGCCATCGTCAGCTCGACCGGCAGGTCGCGGTCGTCCCCCAGCTCCCGCAGAGCCTCGGCAAAGCGTTCGTCCTTGGCCACCGGCTTGCCGTGCCAGCCGTCCTTGTCCTCCATGAACGAGACGCCTTTCCCCTTCAGCGTCCTGGCGACGATGGCGTAGGGGCCGCCCTGATGGCCGGCGGCGTTGTCCAGCGCCGTCAGCACCTGCTCGACGTCGTGGCCGTCGATGACCTCGGTCTTCCAGCCGAACGACTCGAAGCGGCGGCTGTACAGCTCCACGTCGTGTCCGTACATCGTCTTCTGGCTCTGCCCGTAGCAGTTGATGTCCAGGATCGCGACCAGGTTGTCCAGGTTGCGGTAGCTGGCCAGCATGGCGGCTTCCCAGACCGCCCCCTCGGCGAGTTCGCCGTCCCCCGTCAGCACGTAAATGCGGTTGTCCAGGCCGTCCATCTTCGAGCTGATCGCCATGCCCGCCCCGATCGACAGGCCCTGTCCCAGCGACCCGGTGGCGACGTCCACCCAGGGGCTGCGCGGGGTCGGATGCCCCTCCAGCTCGCTGTCGATGTCCCGCAGCGTTTTCAGTTTCTCCACCGGATAGGCGCCCGCCTCGGCGAACGCCGCCCAGTAGATGGGGACACCGTGACCCTTGGACAACACCAGGCGGTCGTTGAGCGGGTTGTCCGGATTCGGCACGTCGAAGCGCATGGCATGGAAGAAGAGGCCGGCCACGATCTCGGCGCACGAGAAACAGGTGGACGGGTGGCCCGACCCGGCTTCGGTGGTGGAGACCAGCGAGTGCCGGCGCAGGCGCCTGGCCATGATCTCCAGGGCTTCGATCTTTTCGGCGGAATGGGCGACGGTGTTCGGGTGACTCATGCGCTTGTATATAGTGGAGCCCATGGCGGGTGTCAACAAAGCCGTCCGCATCGGGGCGCGCTACCTGATCACGCCCCGCGAGGTCCTGCAGGGGGCCTCGGTGGAGGTCGAAAACGGGCAAATCGTGAAGCTGGGCGAGGCAAAGGGAGCCCCCGACTTCGAGGGCCATTGCCTGATTCCCGGCATGCTGGACCTGCACATCAACGGCACCCGGGGAGCCGACGCGGCTCACGCCTCGCAGGAGGTGCTCGAGCGGATGTCGCGGGCTCTGGCCGAAGACGGCGTGACCGGTTTTCTGCCCACCCTGATCTCCGATCGCGAAGAGCCCCTGCTGGGGGAACTTCGGGCGCTGTCCGGCTCGATGGAGGCGACCCGCGGCGGCGCCAGGGCCCTGGGAATCCACCTGGAGGGCCCCTTCCTGAACCCGGAGCGGCGCGGCGCCCACCGGCCCGAAGCCCTGCGCCGGCCTTCGGTGGAGGAGTTCGACCGCTATCAGGAAGCCGCCTCCGGCCGGATCGTCCAGCTGACCATCGCCCCCGAGCTGCCCGGGGCCCTGGAGGTGATCCGCCACGCCCGCCGGGAGCTGCCCGTCGTGTCGCTGGGACACACCGCCGCGGACTTCGACACGGCGGTCCGAGCATTCGAAGCCGGGGCCAACGCCGTCACCCACCTGTTCAACGCCATGAACCCGCTGCACCACCGCCAGCCGGGGCTGCTGGCCGCGGCGCTGAATTCGCCGCCGCGGATCAAGGCGCAGGTCATCGCCGACGGCCTGCACGTGCATCCCGAGGTGGTGCGGTTGATCTACCGCTGCAAGGGAGCCGAAGGGGTGGTGCTGGTGACGGACGCCGTCAGCGCGGCCGGCATGCCCGACGGGGACTACCGCGTCGGCTCGGTCACCGTTCACCTGCGCGACGGAGCCTGCCGCGACGCCGAGGGACGCCTGGCGGGCAGCGCGCTGCGGATGGACGAAGGACTGCGCAACCTGGCGCGCTGGTGCGGCGCTCAGAGTCCGCTACAATTGGCGGGTCCCGTCTCCACGGCGACCCTGCAGCCGGCCGAGCTGCTCGGTTTGGAGCGGAAGGGCCGGATCGCTCCGGGAGCGGACGCCGATCTGGTACTGCTGGACGAACAGCTGCGGGTCGGCAAGACCTGGGTGGAAGGAGAGCTGGTGTATGACGCTGCGGCCCGGGGCTGAGGCCCCCGACTTCGAACTCGAACTGCTCGGCGAGCCGGACGTCCCGGGCGCCGGGCGCCGCAGCCTGGGGCAGCTGCTGGCGGAGGGGCCGCTGCTGCTGATCTTCGCCAAGTCCTCCTGTCCCACCTGCCAGTGGTGCCTGCCGCTGCTGGACCGGCTCCATCGAAACTACGGCGGCGCCGGCGGGTCGGTGGCGCTGGTGCTGCAGGACACCGAATCGCAGGCCCGCTGGTTCCAGCAGGATTCGCAGCTGTCGATGCCCGTGCTGCGCGAGTCCGAGCCGTATCCGGTCAGCGAGAGCTACCAGGTGCGCTTCGTGCCGACCAGCTACTTGCTGAACCGCGAGGGTGTCGTCCAGCTGGCCATCGAATCGTTCGAACGGGAGAGTTTCAAGGAAGTCAACGCCCGGCTGGCCGGAGCCGCCGGCAGGCCGGTGGAGCCGCTCTTTCAGCCCAGCGAGGGCATTCCGGCTTTTCGCCCTGGCTGAAGCAGCAAGAGCGCCGCCTAGCCGGGTGCCGGGCCTGAACCACGGAGATGCCGCCGATGAAACACGCGCTGATGATTAGCTTTCTCGTGCTGGCCGCCTGCGCCAACCGCGGGACGGCCGAGCCCCCGCCCCCCTCGGAAGAAGCGGCGGCCCAGCAGGAGCCGGCAGCCAAGGGAGAAGAGACCATGGAGTTGGAAGGACGCCTCGAACCCACCGTGGAAGCGGGCGGCTGGGTCCTGCACACCGAGCAGGGCACCTATCTGCTGCTTTCGATTACCGAGTACCGCCAGGAGCCTTGGTTCAAAG
>JBFGHG010000171.1:0-6566 GCA_041578395.1 Acidobacteriota bacterium | reverse complement strand
CTGGCGGAGGCGATCGTGGCGGTGGCGCGGCGCGTGGGAATCCGCTCGGTGGCGCTGACCGGCGGCTGTTTCCAGAATCGGATTCTCACCGAACTGGCCATCGAAGGGCTGGCGCGAGCCGGGTTTCAGCCCTACTGGCACCAGCGCGTCCCCCCCAACGACGGGGGAATCGCGCTGGGACAGGCGGTGGCCGCCGCGAACCGGCTGAGAGGGAAGTCCTAAAAAGACAGGAGGTACCAGGATGTGTCTCGGCATTCCCGGCAAGATCATCGAGATTCGGGGGGACGACCCACTGCTGCGTTCGGGGCGGGTCACCTTCGGAGGCGCCGTCCGCGACGTCAGCCTGGCCTACGTTCCGGAGGCGGGAATCGGAGACTACGTGATCGTCCACGTGGGCTTCGCCATCAGCCGGATCGACGAGCAGGAGGCCCTCGAGGTGTTCCGCTACCTCGAGCAGATGGGCGAACTCGAAGAACTGCGGGAGGAATCGTGAAATACCTGGACGAGTACCGCGATCCGCAGGCGGTCCGGGGTTACTCGCGCGCCCTGCACGGAATCACGACCCGCCCCTGGACGATGATGGAGGTCTGCGGTGGCCAGACGCACGCCATCGTCAAGTTCGGGATCGACCAGTTGCTTCCGCCCCAGCTGACGCTGGTGCACGGACCGGGTTGTCCGGTCTGCGTGACGCCGCTGGAGCTGATCGAGAAGGCCATCCTGATCGCCTCGCGCCCGGAAGTGATCTTCTGCTCGTTCGGCGACATGCTGCGGGTGCCCGGCCAGAAGCGCGATCTGCTGTCGGTCAAGGCTTCCGGCGGCGACGTGAGAATGGTCTACTCCCCGCTGGACGCACTTCGGATCGCCCGCGAGAATCCCTCCCGGCAGGTGGTCTTCTTCGCCGTCGGTTTCGAGACCACGGCTCCGGCCAACGCCATGGCCGTCCACCAGGCCTCGCGTCAGGGGCTCCGGAATTTCTCGGTCCTCGTCTCCCACGTCCTGGTGCCGCCAGCCATCGAAGCCATCCTGAGCGCGCCGCACAACCGGGTGCAGGGGTTTCTGGCCGCCGGGCACGTCTGCACGGTGATGGGGTACACGGAGTACGAGCCGATCGCGAAGCGCTACCAGGTGCCCATCGTGGTGACCGGGTTCGAGCCGCTGGACATCCTGCAGGGAGTCTACCTCTGCGTCAAACAGCTGGAGGAGGGCCGCGCCGAGGTGGAGAACCCGTACAGCCGCTCGGTCAGCCGAGCCGGAAACGAGCCGGCCCAGGATCTGATCCGGCGCGTGTTCGTGGTGGTCCGGCGCAAGTGGCGGGGCGTGGGCGAGATTCCTTCCAGCGGTCTCGGACTGGCCGAAGAGTACTCCGGCTTCGACGCCGAGCATCGGTTCGAGGTAGACGCCCGGGAAGTCGACGAACCGAGCGAGTGCATCAGCGGGCTCATCCTGCAGGGGGTGAAAAAGCCCAACGAATGCGAGGCTTTCGGGGTTCTTTGCACTCCGGAGCATCCGCTGGGGGCCACCATGGTGTCCTCGGAGGGTGCCTGCGCCGCATACTACCGCTACCGCCGGATGCAGGTGCACGATCGTCGATCCGGGCCGCGAATTCGCGAGGTGCCGCCATGAGCAGCCGAAAGACTATCGATCCGTCCGGTTTCTCCTGCCCGCTCCCCCTCAGCGACCACCCGCTGGTGCTGATGGCCCACGGGGGTGGGGGACGCTTGATGAACCAGCTGATCGAGAAGATGTTGGGACCCGCTTTGTCGAGCCCCCTGCTGGATCAACGCCACGACGGCGCTGTCTTCGAGGCGGGAAATGCACGGCTGGCACTGACTACCGACTCGTACGTGGTGCGGCCGCTCTTCTTTCCCGGAGGGGACATCGGCAAGCTGGCCGTCAATGGGACGGTCAACGATCTGGCGATGTGCGGAGCCCGGCACCTCTACCTCAGTCTGGGCCTGATCCTGGAGGAGGGGTTGCCCATGGACACGCTCTGGCGGGTGGTGCAGTCGATCCGCGACACCGCGGCGGCGGCAGGCGTGCAGATCGTCACGGGCGACACCAAGGTGGTGGATCGGGGTAAAGGCGACGGCATTTACATCAACACCTCGGGGGTGGGCGTGGTGGCCAACTCGGTGTCGGTCCTGCCCGCCAACGTCCGCCCCGGGGACGCGCTGGTGCTGAGCGGAGATCTGGGACGACACGGTGTGGCGATCATGAACGCCCGTGAGGAACTCGGACTGGAGAGCGACATCGAAACCGACTCCCAACCGCTCGCCGGCCTTGTTCGGCAACTGCTGGACGCGGAGGTGGAAATCCGCTGCCTGCGCGACCTCACCCGGGGAGGCCTGGCTTCGGCGCTGGTGGAGATCGCCGAGTCGACCGGCCTGCACCTCGAGATCGACGAGTCGAGGATCGCCGTCCGCGAGGACGTCAGGGGCGCCTGCGAGATTCTGGGGCTGGACCCCATCTACATCGCCAACGAGGGCCGCTTCGTGGCCTTCGTCTCGGCCGCCTCGGCACGCACAGCGGTGGACGTCCTGACGGCCGGCCAGCAGGAGGGTGGCGCCGCCGTCATCGGAACCGTCTCCGAATCCGGCCCGCCGGGCGTCACTTTGAAGAGCCGCATCGGGGTGGACCGCATCGTCGACATGCTCAGCGGCGAACAGCTCCCCCGCATCTGCTGAGCGTGGAGAGTCGACGGCCACCCGTTCGGGCACCCATGTAGCGGCGTCGTTTTCGAGAGCTTCCGCCGTTTCACCGTCTCGGCTTCAGGAATCGAGATCCACGGCGCGATGGGCGGCTCCGCACCGCCCATCCTGCTGTTGCACGGCTCACCTGTCCGGTGCGGGTCCCGTGGGGTGAGCAGGGCGTGATCGAGACCCACTTCGAGCGTCGGGAAAACGGCTTCCAAGGCCCCCTCGAGGACGCCGGAAGATTGCTGCGGGAGTTATTGACTTCCCGGCGCTGTCCCCCCTCATCCGCCGACCACGACGACGCTGTTGATCGCGAGGGTGCGCCCGTCGAATCGGAGACGGACGTCGCGGCCGTTCCTTCTGGCGGCGACGTGCAGGTGCGGTTCGAGAGTATTACCGGAGTTGCCGACCCGTCCCACCGGGTCACCGGCGTGCAACGTCTGGCCGACCGTCACTTCGATGCTGCGGCGCATCAGATGCGCCAGTACGACTTCGGCGCTGCCGCAGTCGAGCACGACATGGTTCCCCCGCCGATGCTCCGAGTCCGGCCGGCCGGGGGCGGTGTCAGGCAGTCCGTCCTGAAGGGCGGATACCTCTCCGGTGCAGGGGCTGAGCACCCGGCGTCCGAATATCTCGTAGGCGTCCAGGCCGGCGGGTGCGATGCCGGCCGCCCGGTTGCCGAAGCGGTTGAGCTGGACGAGGTCCAGAGCCAGCCTGTTCCCGCTCAGCGCGTGGAAGGGGTTGGTGATCGCGCTCGAGCCTCCCTGCACCACGCAGAAGGTGCCGGAGGCCAGGGGGAACGACAGGTCGATCGTCTCCTCCGTTCGGTACAGCGAGCAGACGAGCAGGACGTCCAACGCCCCGAAAAGCAGGAATACGGCCACCGACAGACTGGGGCGCCGTGGTTTGGCGGCCGAAACCTCCGCAATTCCCAGGCGGCGGTACGACCGAAGAGCCGCGAAGGCGAACAGGAAGGGCAGCGCATGCCGCAGGTAGAAGCTCGAGAAGGCCCAGGGGCTGGCCAGGAAGGCAAAGACCACGACGCTGAACGAGCTCAGCAGGGCGATCGCCCAGTCTCCCCGGCGGCGGGCCCCGGCAGCAGGAAGCCAGGCGACGCCCAGGGATCCCAGGAGGACGGGGTACAATGCGAAGACGAACGGAAGCGTTGCGTTCACGGTGCTGAATCCCTCGGGCGGTTCACGTTGCCGCGACCAGGAGAGCATAGCAGCCGCAATGGCCCCTGCTCAGCAATCGCGTCCCCGGTGGGGCAGATTACGGCCATCCCCGCCGGGCCGAAAACAGACCGGGGCCGGAAGACACCGCCATGAACCAAGTGCGGGCAGCCGCCGTCCAGTTCCAACACGAACCCGGCAAGAAACAGGCCAACCTGCGCCGGATTCGCCACTTCGCCCGGGAGGCGGCCGGCCTTGGCGTCGACCTGCTGGCATTTCCCGAGATGTGTATCACCGGGTACTGGCACCTGCGCCACCTGTCCCGCGATTCGATCGCCGCGCTCGCGGAGCCGGTCCCGGAAGGCGACAGCACGCAGATCCTGCTGGAGCTGTCCGCCAGGCATCGACTGACTCTGGGAGCCGGCCTGATCGAGAGGTCTGCCGACGGAGGCCTCTTCAACGCCTATGTCGTGGCGATGCCGGACGGCCGGATTGCCTGCCACCGGAAGTTGCACTGCTTCGTCAGCGAGTATCTGAGGTCCGGCGACCGCTTCACCGTCTTCGATGCCCCGCAGGGCTGCCGGGTGGGGGTGCTGATCTGCTACGACAACAACCTGATCGAGAACGTGAGGGCCACGGCGCTGGCTGGGGCGGAAGTGCTCCTGGCGCCCCACCAGACCGGCGGCTGCCGTTCCCGCAGCCCCGGGGCCATGGGCCTGATCGATCCCCGGCTCTGGCACCAGCGGAAGACCGACCCGGCGGCGATCGAAGCCGAACTGCACGGCCCCAAAGGACGGGGCTGGCTGATGCGATGGCTGCCGGCCCGAGCGCACGACAACGGCCTCTTTCTCGTGTTCAGCAACGGGGTCGGCCTGGACGACGGCGAGGTGCGGACTGGAAACGCCATGATCCTGGACCCGTACGGCGAGGTTCTCGCCGAGAGCGGCAAGGCGGGCGACGACATGGTGGTGGCGGATCTGGATCCCTCACTGCAGGAGACGAGCACCGGCCGCCGCTGGATCCAGGCCCGTCGCCCCGAGCTGTACCATTCCCTGACGGTGGCCACCGGAAGAGAGAAGAGCACGCGGAAAGTCCGTTTCGGGGAGTGAGAGCCTCCGGCAGGCCAGCCCGAAACCGCGTCGCCCGCCGGGTTGGCGCCCGATCCGCATCGAACCCCGGACTCCAGCCCGGCGCCGACTCGACGCTGCCCCATCCGAGTCGTCCACTCCTCATTCAGTCGACCTCGAACACGACGCGCCCCGTCCCCAGATTCCCCGCCGCGTCCACCGCCCGCAACGCCAGGACGTGCTCGCCCGGGGCCAGGTCCTGCAGCGTCAGGCGGAAGCTCTCGCGGCTGCTGTCGGCGATCCCGTCCTCCGGAAACAGGACCGTCCAGGCCTTGCCGTCCAGCGAGTACTCCGCCTGGTAGATCGCGGTCGCCTCGCTCGAGGCCACGAAGCGGACCTCGGCCCGGTTGCCGCTGACCTGGGGCGCCGAAGTCTCCAGGCGCGGCGCCGCGTTGGCCAGCACGAAGGGAGGGGAGACCAGCTCCCCTTTTTGCGCCATCTCCGGCGGATTGCTCAGGTGATCGGACGCCACCACCTTGACCTCGTACATCCCGCTGGGGAGGCTGGCCCCGTCGATCGTGTAAAAGGTGTCCTTCCAGTCGGAGGCCAGCGGCTTCCAGCCGCGCTCGTCCACCCGCCGGTAGTGCAGGGAGTAGACCAGGTCGTCGTCGTTGGCGTCCTGCGCCTTCCAGGTCAGCGAACGCGCCCCCGGGACGAAGATCTTCTGGGGCGGCGGCGTAATGGTCGGCTGCCCCAGCGAGCGCACCACCTCGGGCAGGACGTACAGGTGCGCGTCGTCGGGGCCGCCCAGTGCCACCGAGGCGGGGTTGGCCGCCGCCGGCAGCTTCATCAGCGCCGTGCCGGGAGGCAGCACCGTCAGCTCGTCCACCCGGGGCGCCAGGTTGCGCTGCAGGTAGTGGACCTCGAACCAGCGGACGCCGTTGGCGGTGCTCAGCAGCGAGCTGTCGCCGGAGGGGCGCGAAAACTCCACCTGCACCTGCAGATACCGCGCTTCCGGACTGGAGATCTGCGAGCCGCCGGAGTCCTCCAGGGGGTCGCTCCACTCGCTCCAGGTGCCGTCCGGCTTCTTCGTGTTTCCGGAGCGGGTTCTCCACTTCGGGGGAGTCGGCTGCGGATCGTCCACGTTCCAGCGCAGCTTTCCCCAGCGGGCCAGCATGCCGGCGTCGAAGGACCGGGACTCGTAGGTTCCCTTGGCCGCCGCCGAAGGCCCCAGCCGGTACACCTTCCCCAGGTTGCTCGAGGCCACGTAGAGGGTTCCCTCCACGTTGACCAGCACCGTGGCCTGATCGTCGGGGGTCTGCGCCACCAGCCGCACCAGCCGCTGCGGGGAGACCGCCAGCACGCGTCCCTTGTCGCTGGTTCCCACCAGCAGGGACCCGTCGTCCCGCACGAGCAGGTCGAAGGCCAGCGCGTCGTCCGCCCCGTAGAGCGTCTCGACCAGGCCTTCCCGGTCGACGCGAAACACCTCGAGCCGCTTTCCCTTGCGGTCCCCGGCCAGCCGGATCGTCTGCTCCTCGTCGGGAGCGCCGTTTTTCTGCTCCGTCTTCGCCGGTGCCCTGGCCGTGACGGTGACGGTCGCCGCAGCCGCCGCAGCCGCCGCGGGCTTGCCGTTG
>JBFGHG010000170.1:0-6582 GCA_041578395.1 Acidobacteriota bacterium | reverse complement strand
GGATTTCTTCCATCGACGACATGGCTGCTTCCTCTCCAGCTCATTCTAACGGCTCGGCCGGATGCCGCAAAGGCTGACCCACACGCTCGGCGAGAGCCAGCATTTTCTCGACCGTGTCCAGGTCCTGGGGAGCCACGCGGCCCGAGGGAATCTTCCGTTCGGTCACGCGCTCCAGGACCGACAGCACCTCCACCAGGGCGAACGAGTCGACCAGCCCGCTGCTGACCAGCGGCGTCGTCGCGTCGATCGTCACTCCGGGGTCGAAGATCACCTGGCGGCGCAGGTAGTCCAGCATCTGGGCGGCGGCCTGGTCGTGCTTCATCGCCGCAACTCCGGACGCTCCTGGAGGAACTTCTCTCGATTGGCCGAGCGGGCCGGCTTGCCGGCCGTGCTCTTGACGATCCAGCGGGGCGGGACCAGGTGTACGACCCGCGGCGCCACGTCGATCTCCGCCATCACCGCCTGGCGCACCTCCATCGTCAGTTCGGCTCGGCGGTCGAGGTCCTCTTCCCTGCGCACCTCGGCGATCACAATCAAATCCTGCGTCCCCAGCTCCGGATTCTCCAGCCCGAACGCCACCACCCTGCCGTCGGCCACCGCCGGATGCGAGAAGGCGGCCTCCTCCACGTCCTGCGGGTACAGGTTGCGGCCGCCGACGATCAAGGTGTCGTCCTTGCGGCCGATTGCGTACAACTCGCCTTCCCACAGGAATCCACTGTCCCGCGTGAAGTACCAGCCGTCTGACAGTACCTTGGCCGTCAGATCGGGACGGCGGAAATAGCCGGAGTACATCGACCGGCTCCGCACGGCGATTTCTCCGACGCGGCCCTCGCCCAGGTCCTCTCCCGCCTCCCCCACAATCTTGACGCGGGCCGTGGCCAGGGGACGGCCGCAGGAGACGAACGAGACCGCCCCGGGATCGGACGCCTCCCGCAGCACCACCCGACCCTCCCGCTGCAACGACTCCCGATCCACCCAGATCACCACGGGCGGACGGTCAATCCTCGACTGCGTGACGGCGAAGGTGTTCTCCGCCATCCCGTAGCTGGTCTGCAACGCCGTCTCGGCCAGCCCCCGGCCGCCGAACGCCTGCCGGAACTCCTCCAGGCTCCGCAGCCGGATCGGCTCCGAAGTCGTCACCAGAGCCCGCAGCGACGACAGATCCACCTTGTCCCGCTCTTCCGGCGGAACCCGCCTCGCCAGGAATTGAAAAGTGAAGTTGGGCACCCACCCCAGCGTGCAGCGGTACTCCGTGATCAAACGCAGGAACGAAACCGGCTGCATCACCCAGTCGGTCGGCGACTGCATCACCACCGGCAGATGACAGACCATAGGCAGCACGAAGCAGGCGATCAAGCCCATGTCGTGATAGAGCGGCAGCCAGCTGACCACCCGGTCGCGGCCCGTCAGCTCGAGCGCCACCGCCAGCTCCCACAGCTGGTTGAGCACCACGCCGTGGCTCAGCGCCACCCCCTTCTGCAACCCTGTCGTCCCCGCCGAGTGCTGCAGGAATGCTACGTCTCCCGACGCCGGGACCGGAAAGGGGTCTGACCCTGACCGTTTGCCTTCCGGCACTTTTCTGATTTTCTGGTTTTCTTCCCCTCGCAACAGCTCGATCAGATCCTCCGGAAAGCCCGCGTCGACCATCACGAGGCGCGCGCGGATGTTGGCGGTCACGCCCCTGATGCCGCGGCGGTACTTGGTCGGCTCGATCTTGAAGTTGGGGTAGGCCAGGATCGTCGGAATCGCGCCCGTCAGCATCGCCCCCACGAAGGCGGCCATCAGCTCGACGCCTTGGGGCAGAATCAACACCACCGGCTCGCCCGCCTCGAGCCCCTCCTCCCGGTAGAACCCCGCAAAGCCCCGCGCCTGGTCGAGGAACTCGCCGAACGTCCGCGTCTCGAACTCCGGCTCGCCGTCCGGCCGCCACATCGTCACGAACGGCTGATCCAACGGCGCGTCCCGGAGCGGGTCGAGGAGGGTCCGGTACCCCTTCAGGCGCGCAATCAGCGTTTCATTGTCCGTGTCGGCCATGGATTCCATTCGGGGGCGCTCAAAACCGCACGTAGACGAACGGCGAACTCCGGTCGCTCCAGAGAATCACCAGAAGCAGCATGGTAGCAAGAGCCACCGGCCGGACGAACCAGGCCAGCCGCTGGAAGCGCTCCTCGCCGACGCTCGCGATCAGTCCCCGCTGCACGCCCTCCAACAGGAAGTATCCCCCGGCCAGCACCAGGATCAACGCCGCCAGAAAAGAGTCGAGCGTCATGGGCGCCGTCAGCGCCCCCAGCGATCGCGCCAGCCGCGCCGCCGAGCCGAGATCGTCCGAAGCGAAGAGGATCCAGCCCAACGTCACCGCCCCGAAGGTCAGCCCCCACGACCCGGCAGTTCGCAGCCAGACCGGCAACGGAGACCCCGAACCCCGCCGCCACTGCTGCACCTGTCGGTGCGCCGACAGCAGCATCCCGTGATAAAGCCCCCACAACGCGAACGTCAGGCGCGGCCCGTGCCAGATCCCGAAGACCACCATCGCGAAGACCAGCGACAGGTTCCGCCACACCAGGCTCGGACGGCTGGCGGCCAGCGGAAAGAAGAGGTAATCGCGAATCCAGGACGAGAGCGACATGTGCCAGCGGGCCCAGAAATCGGAGATCGTCCCCGCCAGGTACGGCGAATCGAAGTTCTCCCGCAGACGGATCCCGAACAGCCGTGCCGAGCCGATCGCCGTGTGCGAGTAGCCGGCGAAGTCGAAGAAGATCTGAAAGCCGTACCCCAGGCACAGCAGCAGCACGTCCAGGGTGCTGCCGCCGTCGAATCCCGCCCAGGCCTCCCGCAGGCCCGGGTGCGGCTCGAGCCCCAGCGCCAGGGTGTCGGCCAGCACCACTTTCATGAACAGCCCCAGCACGATCCGCCGCAGCCCTTCGGCGAGGTCCTCGCGGCCGGCCTGCTCCGAGGTCCGAAACTGGGGCAGCATTTCCGGAAGCCGGCAGATCGGACCCGACAGGATGGTGGGCCAGAAGGCCAGATACAGGCAGAACTCCAGCAGGGTCGGCTCGCCGTCGTAGCCGCGGTAGACGTCCAACAGGTAGCTGATCGCCTGGAAGGTGAAAAAAGAGATGCCGACCGGGGCGACGATCCCGGCCCATTCTCCGCCCGCCAGGGGGGGCAGATACTTGAAGAAGCCGAGCAGCAGCAGGTTCGAGCCCAGCGCCAGCCACAATCGCCCCGCCGTGGCGCGGCGCCGCAGCAGGCGTCCCCAGCCGTAGTTGGCCAGCGAGGAGGCGGCCAGCAAGATCAGAAAGGGCGCGCTCCAGGACCAGTAGAAGACGTAGCTGAAGGTGAGCAGGGCCAGCTGGCGCAGGCGGACGCGCCCGGCCAGCCGGGCCGCCAGCCACGCCAGCACGAGGAAGAGGATGTAGGCCAGACTCTGCAGACTCATCTGGAGTGGCACGGGCGTCCTGCCCGTGATTCCGGAAGAACGACGACTCGAAATGCCGTCCCACGCCGGCGGCTACCCTTGATAGGGACCTTCGCAGATGATGTCCTCCAGGGGCTTGCGGTCGGAGGGCTTCTCACGTTCCCGCAGCCCCTCGGGAAGGTCCTCCGCGTTCCCGGGGAGTCCCACCGCCACCATCGCCTCGACGTGGTAGTGGTCCGGCAGCTGCAGGACCTGCCGGGCCTTGTCGTAGTCGAATCCTTGCATGCCGTGCGCCACCAGACCCATGGCCGAGGCCTGCAGCGCCAGGTTCTCCCAGGCCGAGCCGGTATCGAAGGAGTGCGTCTGGGCCGGCTTGTCGTTGTGCTCGAACGTGGTGCGGGACACGACCACGATCAGCACGGCGGCATCCTTCGCCCAGCCCTGGTTGAACTCCACCATCAGGTCGAAGAACTCGTCCCAGTGCGCGTGATCGCGGCGGGCGTAGAAGAAGCGCCAGGGCTGGCCGTTGTAGGAAGACGGCGCCCAGCGGGCCGCCTCGAACAGGGTCATCAGATCTTCCTGGCCGATCTCCTCGCCGGAAAGCGCCCGGGGGGACCAGCGGTTCACGATCCAGGACTCCACGGGGTAGCCAGGCTGACGGTGGTCGGAAACTCGGATGTTTCTGGACAAAATGCCGCTCCTTTCCACGACACGGTGACGAACTCGTTGGATTGCCGCCCCGACGGGGCACGGGCTATCTTATATCACCCCGGCGAGACGGGATGGAGGCAACTTGCAACAGCGAATCCGGCGCAGAACGGCGAAGCCCCGCACAGCGGCCGAACTGGCCCAAGCCTACCCGCTGGCGGTGGTGATTCCGGCTCACAACGCGGCCGAACACCTGCGCGCCACGCTTCCGGCTCTGCTGGACAACGATTTGCAGCGCGTCGAGATCGTGATCGTCGACGACTGCTCGAGCGACGACACGGCGGAAGTGGCGACGGCCCTCCCGGGCCCGGTGCGCGTAGTCCGGACCGAGCAGCGGGGCGGCCCGGCGGCGGCGCGCAATCGGGGAACGAGCGAGACGTCCCACCCCTGGCTGCTGTTTCTGGACGCCGACGTCCGCCTGCCGCCGCAGGCCCTGTTCTGGATTCGCGAGAGCCTGGACGTCTACCGCCATCGGCCGGAGGTCGCCGGGGTTTTGGGGACGTATTCGGAGCAGATCCCCTGGACGGACTTCTGGAGCCACTACAAGAACCTCTACACCTGTCACCTCTACCGGATCACCGACGCGCTGAGTCCCTACATCCACACGCCCATCTTCTGTGTGCGCCGTGAGCTGCTGGAGTCGGCGGGCGGCTTCGACCCGGGGCTGGCCACGGCCGAGGACTTCCGGCTGGGCGTGGTACTGGGCAGTGCGGGACACCGCTTCGTGATCGACCGCCGGGTGGCCGGGCAGCACCTCAAACGCTACACGCTGGGCGGAATTCTGCGGGAGGACTTCCGGCGGATCCGGGACCTGCGGCGGCTGAAACTCGACCCGGAGCAACGCCGCTTCTCGCTGCGCGCGCACCGCTGGAACCGGCTGGCCAGCCTGATCCTGCCGGGACTGGGGCTGGCCCTGGCCGTGGCGGCAATCTGGTGGCCCGTTCTTCTGTACGCGGCGGGTGCTACGCTGGTGCTGTTCGTGCTGGCGAACTTCCGCTTTCTCGACTACTGCCGCCGGGTGCGGGGCTGGGGTTTCGCGCTGGCCTGCATCCCGGTGCTGTGGCTGGAGATGTTGTGGGCGGAAGTGGCGGTGTCGTGGAGATTTCGCCGCCCACCAGAATAGCTCGACTCGCAGGGGGTGGACATGAGCAGAGTCGTCGCGGTTGCTCTCCTTTGCGCCTGGATCGGCGTCCCGGAATGCTTCCCGTGGCAGGACCCCGCGGCGGGGGCGAGGGCCGCCCGCGAAGTACGCCACATGCATGCCGAGTACTACCGGACTCTCACCAAGGAGGGACCCGACGCGGCTCTCGAGCAGTTTTACGCCGACGAATACACGTACATCGGGGTCGACGGGAAGCTGATCGACAAGACCGGGCTGAAGGCCCGGATGAAGCGCAACGAGCTGGCGCTCTTCACAGTCCAGGACGAACTCGAGAGGATCAGCATCTACGGGGACGTGGCGGTCCTCTCCGGCCATTCGACCTCGAATGTCAACGACCGTGGCGAAGTCAAGACCTCCCGGGAAGGCTACACCGAGGTCTGGGTGAAGCGGGATGGGCGCTGGCAGCTGGTGGCCGAGCAGATCACACTCCAGGACAGGTAGACGTGCCCATGACCCGCATTCCCGCCGCCACATTCTCGGCCGGTATTCTGGCCGTCTTGGGCTGGTGTCACTCCAGCGTGCTGGCCCAGGACGGGACCCTACTGGATCGCACGCCCGTCACCTTTACCCACGAGCAGCAGGCGGAACTCGGGCAGGCCGGCGTCCCCCTCGAGCACGTCGAAATCAGCACCATCACCTATCTGAGCGACGGCCTGAAGGTGAAAGGCTACCTCGCCGTTCCCCGCGACGGGAACCAACACCCCGCCGTGATTTTCAACCGGGGCGGCAACCGCGAGTTCGGAGCCCTGACGGACATCCGCGCCGCCCGTGTCCTGGGCCGGATCGCCGGCTGGGGCTACGCCGTGGTGGGCAGCCAGTACCGGGGCAACGGCGGCGGGGAGGGGCGCGAAGAGTTCGGCGGGGCGGAAGTCAACGACATCCTCCACCTGATCCCGCTGCTGGAATCGCTCCCCCGGGCGGACGCCTCCCGCATCGGCATGGTGGGGTGGAGCCGGGGCGGGCTGATGACCTACCTGGCCCTGACGCGCACCGACCGCATCCGGGCGGCCGTCATCGGAGCAGGGGTAACGGACTCCTTCGACTCCGTCGCCCGCCGGCCCGAGTTGGAGCAGCACGTCTACGCCGAACTGGTGCCCGACTGGCCCGAGCAGCGGGAGGCGGCACTCGAGGCCCGTTCCCCGGTCCTCTGGCCGGAGAAGCTGCACAAGGGGACGCCGATCCTGCTGCTGCACGGCGGGGCCGACTGGCGCGTGCACCCCAGCCAGGCGCTGCGCATGGCGGCGGCGCTGTACGAGGCCAAGCACCCGTTCCGCTTCGTCTTCTTCGAGGGAGG
>JBFGHG010000169.1:0-6585 GCA_041578395.1 Acidobacteriota bacterium | reverse complement strand
GACGATGCGCGCCTCGGCCGGCCGGTCGACCGGGATCTCGATGACGTCGATGCGAAACAGCGCGGTGCGTGGGTCGCCGGGCGACTCGTCGATGCAGCCTTCCAGTTCCTCTTCCTCGCGCACCGAGCTGGTCCCCGAGTTGTAGACGATGATCTTGCCGTCTTCGCCCCCACCGCTCAGACCTGGCGTGGAGACCACCGAGTGCGTGTGCGAGCCGCGGCAGGTCTGGACCGCGCCCACCTGCACCGGCCGGGCGAGGTCGCTGATATCGAAGATGCGAAGCCCCCGGAACCGCTTGGCGCTGACGTCTTCGGCGACGCCCTCGAGCCCGCAGTCGAGGCGCCCCCGGGTCTGCTCGACCGACAGGATCAGCAGGTCGCCGACGATGGAGACATCGCCCTGCCCGCCCGGGCAGACCACGGAGCTCACGAGCTCCGGCCGCCCGTCGTCGGCCAGCCGGTAGACGTTGAAGCCGTGGTAGTTGCCGGCCACCATCACGTCGCCGGCAAAGGCCATGTCGGTGTTGGCGAAGCTCAGCAGCGGCGAGCGCTTCCACTCGTCGTCGTCGTCATCCTCCGGGTCCCCACCCTCCCCGGCGGCCGCGTCGTCCGGTTCCTCCCTGGCGGCCGGCTCGACCGCTTCGTCCTTGCGAGTCGCGTCGGCCGCCTCGTCCCGGTCGGCGTCCTTCTTCGGGCGCTCCGGCGGCCGCCCGCCCGGGTTCTTCGGGTCGAAGAACCCCGCCGGCTTGGGCAGCGAGGCGACGAGCTCCAGGTTCAGCAGAGCCTGGCCGGCGTCCTCGAATCCGGCGGCCAAGGCCGCGCGCGGGTCGGCGGACAGCCCCACAAGGAGCGCGTTCATGCGCTCGATCTCGGCGCTCTGGTCGTTGGTGACGTCGCTGGTGAACTCGAACAGCACCGGGTCGTAGGCCGAGCCCGGCTGTTCGAGCAGCTCCTCGACCATCTCCACTGCGCCCTCGTGGTGGGCGATCATCAGCTCCAGGAACAGCCGGTCGAACGCTGTGCCTTCCGCCGCCGCGAGCTCGGCCATCTGCTCCTGCGTGGCCATGCCGGCCATTGAGTGGTCGGTGTGCATCGCCTCGTGCGCGGCCGGGTCGGGCACCCGCTCGCCGCGCTCGCGCAGCCACTGCTGCATGAACTCGATCTCGTCGCGTTGCGAGGCCTCGATGCGCCCGGCCGCGTCGATCAGCTCCGGCCGGTTGGTCCGATCGGCCACCAGGGCGGCCATCTCGAGAGCCTGATGATGATGCGGGATCATGTCCTGCATGAACTGCACGTCGGCCGGCGAGTAGCCCGTATCGGCAATCTCGATCGCCTCTTCGGCGTCGAGGTCGCGCGCCGGTTCACCGGGCGCGCCCGGCTGGACGATCGGCGCCTGGGCCACGGCAACGGCCGCCTGTCCCAGCAGGATCAGGCCCAGGCCGGCGTACCGAAGCTGGCGAATCACGGAATCAAGTTTTGCGCTCAAGGGGCACACTCCACAGCATGTGATGGTTCATTGGGCGTCTGAACGCCTCAATCTATCAGATCCGAGTCGAGCCGTCCGCCCGGGACTCAACCTTTTGCAGGCAGCGCCGCAGCATCTACCTGAACGGAAGCGCGCCCGCAAACGGGCCCTCGGCCCGAGTCGCGTCGGACGTCCCCGTACCCCTGGTCCTGTTCGCGGGCGACTTCGGCAGCACCGAGGTGGAGGGCGTGCACTTCGTCAACGGCGCGGTCTCGAAGGTTAACTGGCCGGGCTCGTGCAGCAGAACCCCGGCGAGGAGTTCGACTATCGCCAGTTCCGAACCCGCTTTCTCGAGGCCGGCGCTTCCGCCGAAGCGATGGACCGTTTCCGGGAAGAGTGCCTGGGCCGGCCCGTCGAGCAGGGCTGCCTCTCCCGGTTCCTTCGCTGAGCCGGGAGCGGAGAAACGCATTGCTGGCCCTTGGGCGGGTCCATGCAGGCGGGGCTCGTTGACACGCGAGCCGGCCCGATTCTAGACTGCAATCAGACGAAGCCCAACCGTAAGAGCGAGGGTTCTCCTCGAGTATCCCAAAGGCAAGCCGAGTCCAGGAGGGTCTTCTTTTTCCACGGAGCGTGAAAGGAGAGGTCCGATGCAGCAAGGAAATGGCAGCAGCATGAAGCGGATGGCGATCGTGGTTCGCGACGACGGCTACGATCGGCTCTACACGCCGTTGACGTTCGCCTACGTAGCGGCCAAGCAGGGGGTCGAAGTCGACCTGCTGTTCGTCCTGTGGGCCGTGCGGGTCCTCACCGAGGAGGGTGCCCGGTCGGTGAAAATCGACCGCCAGCACGCCGCCGACGAGGAGTGGTTCAAGGATCGGGTGCGGCGCGACAACGACCCGCTCCAGATTCACGACTTCATCAAGCTGATCAAGCGCACCGGGCGGGCGCGCTTTTACGGGTGCAAGCTGGCGGCAGCCACCTTCGACGTGGACGAATCGAAGCTCATCCCCGAGGCGGACGGCATCGTGGACTCGCTCTGGTTCCTGGAACAGAAGGCCACCAAAGCGGACCACTGCCAGTACTTCTGAGCGGACGAGCCGGGCCGTCCGCGGCGGCGTCTGGTCGGAGCCCCAACCTGTTAGCACCCGGGTGTTAGCGGTTGTTGGGGCGGGAGCCTCCGGAGAGGATGACAGGGCGGAGCGCAGCGGGTGAGATGGAGAGCGTGCCAGGTTCACGGATCCGGCTGAGGCACCGGAGGGTGAGGGAGATCCTGGGCGCTTCCCGTCTCTCGCAAAACGCCTGGGCCCGGCGGCTGGGACTCACCAGCGCCCTCCTCTCCATGCTCGTTCGCGGCAGGCGGCGTTTTCCCCGGCCGGAAAACGAGGTGGAAGCTGCTCCGGGGCCTGGGAGTCTCGTTCGAGGAACTGTTCGAAGTGTCCCCGGGCCAGTTCGGCGCAGTTGCCGCCTCCGCGCGCCAGGATTTCCTCCACGTTCCGGCGCTGGCCGGGACTTCCGGTCAGGCGGGACGGGACGGTCTGGGCCACCGCGGTCCGAGCGCCCAGCCCCGCCACCACGCAAACGATCCACAGCCACACGACAGGAGCGTTCTTCTTCGCCGCCCTCCGCCATTTTGGCCCCGCTGCGGCCGGAATGGCTGACTCCGGGCGGCCGTCGGCCGGCCAACCGAACGAGGTACGGCGCGATCTTCGAAAGAACCCGCCCGGGGTGAAGTGCGTACCCTGAGTAGAATCAGCGAAGGAGGACCCGAGCATGCGATTCTGGATTCTGGCGCCGTTGTTTCCACTCCTCCTGGCCGGCTCCGCGCTCAGCACCGAGGCCGTCCAGCGGGAGAGGTCCGACGAGACCTTCAACCTGCAGGTCTTCCCGAAGGACACCAAGCGCTCGGAGCTGATCCCGCACATGCGCAACTTCTCGTTCGCGCTGGGGGTGCCCTGCACCCACTGCCACGGCACCGCAGAGCAGACGGGGTGGGACAACCGGGGCGTGGACTACTCGCTGGACGTCAAGCCGGCCAAGGCGAAAGCGCGCGAGATGCTGCGGATGGTGGAGGAGATCAACTCGCGGCTGCTGGCGAAGGTCCCCCACCGCAGCGGACTCGGCCTCGAGGTCACCTGTTTCACCTGCCATTCGGGCATCCCGCTGCCGGAGACGATCGAGGCGCGGGTGGCGCGGACGATCCAGGCCGAGGGGCTCGAGGCCGCCCTCGAGGACTACCGTTCGCTTCGAGGCCGGTACTACGGGAGCGCCGCCTACAACTTCAAAGAGCAGCCCCTGGTGGAAGTCGCCGCCGAGTTGCACCGCAGCGGCAACTACGAGGCCGCGGCCGCGATCAGCCGCCTCAACCTCGAGTTCCACCCCGATTCGGCCCAATCCAAGTTCCGCCTGGCCGAAGCCTACGCCGGATCGGGGGAGAAGGAGAAAGCCCGCAAGATCTTCCAGGAAATGCTGGAGGCCGATCCGGGCGACCGCTGGGTGAAACAGCGGCTCGAGGCGCTGGACAAACCCTAAAGCGGCTTGCCGCACTTGCGGCAGTAGACCGCGTCCGTCCGGTGGCCCTCGGCCATGCAGTAGGGGCAGGCCTGGGTGGACATGCCGCGCTGACGGGACTCGAGGATCTCGGCCGAGACGAAGCCGGTTGGGACGATGATCAGGCTGTAGCCCACCAGGATCAGCAGGGCCGACAGCATCCTCCCCAGCGTGGTCTTGGGGACGATATCGCCGTAGCCGACGGTCGTCATGGTGATGATCGCCCAGTAGATCGACTGGGGGATCGAGGTGAACTGGCTGCGCTCCCCGCCGTAGAAGCTCTCCACCTCGTACATGGCCGTGCCCGCGATCGTCACCGTGATCATCACCACCGCCAGGAAGACCACGATCTTGGCCCGCGCCCGCCAGACCGCCGCCCCCAGGCTCTCCGACTCGCTGGTGAGGTGGATCAGCTTCAGGATCCGGAAGACGCGCAGCAGCCGGAAGGAGCGGATCACGGCGAAGGAAGTCATGCCGCCGGTCCAGAGGCCGACATAGGCCGGCAGAAACGCGATCAGGTCGATGATGCCGTAAAAGCTGGTGGCGTAGGCGAGCCGCTTTCGCACCGAGATCAGCCGCAGCACGTACTCGATCGTGAACAGCGCCGTGAAGAACCACTCCGCCGCGATCAGCCAGGGGCCGTAGCGATCGCCGATGCTCTGGACGGTCTCCAGGCAGACCGCACCCACGCTCAACAGGATGGCCAGCAGCAGCCCGATGTCGAACCACTTGCCGGCCCGCGTGTCGGCTTCGAAAATGACCTCGTAGAGCCGCTCCCTCCAGGCGGCTCTCGTCGCGGAATTCATTCGGGGAGTGTACTTTCGGGAAAGGGGGATGGGAAGCTCCCGAGTCGGCGAGGCCGGCGGGTGCTGGCCTCGAACCGCGGCAGAGGGTACCCTTGCGAGTCTCGAAAGGAGCGCAAACTTGGCGAAAGACCGGAGTTCGAAGCCGAAGCCCTCTCATGCCCGCCCCGCCTCCGCGGGTTCGGAGCCGGAGACGCCCGCGCCCAGCTTTGCCGAGCGGGCCCGAACCCTCGTCCACCTGGGACGGGTCGGAACGCTCTCCAGCCTCTCCCGGCGCCACCCGTCCTGGCCGTTCGGCTCGGTCATGCCTTTTGGCCTGGACGCGGGACGGCCGACGCTGCTGATCAGCACCATGGCGATGCACACCCAGAACCTGCTGGCCGACTCGCGCGCCAGTTTGCTGGTCACCGAGCCGGACGCCGCCTCCGACCCCCTGGGCGCCGGCCGCGTGACCCTGATGGGGCGGGTGGAGAAAACCCCCTCATCGGCCCTCGATCCGGTCAAGAGAGACTACCTGGCCCGCCACCCGAACGCCTCGTACTGGGTGGACTTTCAGGACTTCGCCTTCTTCCGCATGGAGGTCACGGACGTCTATTTCGTGGGCGGCTTCGGCGTGATGGGCTGGGTGTCCGCCGAGGAGTACCGGGCGGCCCGGCCGGACCCGCTCGCCGATTCGGCCCGCGGCATGATCGAGCACATGAACGACGACCACGCCGACGCCCTGCTGCTGCTGGCCTCCGGGTTGGCCGGCCTCGAGGGGGAGACGGCCCGCATGACGTCGGTGGACCGCCTCGGCTTCCAGGTGGTGGTGACTTCCGAGGAGAGAGTCCGGGGCGCCCGCATTGCATTCGATCGCGAGGTCCGCTCCCCGGAGGAGGCGCGTGCTGTGCTCGTCGAGATGGTTCGGAAGGAGCGCGTAGCGGCGCCTCACGCCGACAGTTCGTGAGCCTCGCCCGCTCCGCGCGGCACCCGGATCGACTCGACCAGCTCCTGCACGTGCGCCGGCGGGGCGGGAGTCAACCGGGAGACGGCCAGCGTCACCGCGAAGTTGAGCATCATCCCCACCGTCCCGAACCCTTCCGGCGAGATTCCGAACCACCAGCGCTCGGGCGTGTTCGCCTCCGGAAAGAGGAACTTGAAGTAGACGATGTAGCCGGCCGTCAGCAGCAGTCCGGCCACCATTCCGAGCACGGCGCCGTACTTGTTGATGCGCTTGGAGAAGATGCCCAGCACGATGACCGGGAAGAACGAGGCGGCGGCCAGGCCGAAGGCGAAGGCCACCACCTCGGCCACGAACCCCGGCGGATTGATGCCGAAGTAGCCGGCCACGCAGACCGCCAGCCCGGCCGTCACCCGGGCGGCCCGCAACTCCCCCCGTTCGGAGATGCCGGGCCGCAGCCATTTCTTCAACAGGTCGTGCGAGACCGCCGCGGACATCACCAGCAGCAGGCCGGCGGCCGTCGAGAGGGCGGCGGCCAGCCCGCCGGCCGCCACCAGGCCCGCCACCCAGGGTGGCAGGCGGGCGATCTCCGGGTTGGCCAGCACCATGATGTCGCGGTCGATTGTCAGCTCGTTGAGGGTCTGCGACTCCGGGCCCGTGTACTGAATGATCCCGTCCCGGTTGTGGTCCAGGAACTCGATCAGCCCGGTCGCCTCCCACTTCTTGAACCACTGCGGGACGTCCTCGTAGCGGGCGTCCGAGACGGTTTCGAGCAGGTTGGTCCGGGCGAAGGCGGCCACCGCCGGCGCGGTGGTGTAGAGCAGGGCGATG
>JBFGHG010000168.1:0-6593 GCA_041578395.1 Acidobacteriota bacterium | reverse complement strand
CTCAGCCGCCACGAAGACCAGTTCGTCCAGCCACCACTGAATCTCCGTCCCTTCGCCCTGCACCACGCGCACCGCTTTCACCTGGGGCATGCTCTCGGCCCGCGAGGTGTCCAGCCGCGTGATGCGGGCGTGGGCGTGGGGACAGCGCAGGATCTTCCCGTACAGCATTCCAGGACGTTTCACGTCGTAGCTGTACTGGGCTCGCCCGGTGACCTTCACCGGCCCGTCCAGCCGCGAAATCCGTTTGCCCACCAGGGATCGTTTGCCGGCGTCCGGCCACGTGTAGTCGGCCATCGCTCACCTCCCTCCCAGCTGTTCGAGGGCCGCACGGATTCCGGCGTAGGTCCCGCAGCGGCACAAGTTTCCGCCCAGACCCTGGCGCAGGTCCTCCTCGCTGGGCGACGGGTGGTCCTCCAGCAGCGCCTTGCAGGCCACCACGAAGCCCGGCGTGCAGAAACCGCACTGGGATGCGTCGTGCTCCACGAAGGCGGCCTGCAGCGGGTGCAGGTTCTCGGGGTCCCCGAAA
Organism: Acidobacteriota bacterium; assembly: GCA_041578395.1. Taxonomy (GTDB): domain Bacteria; phylum Acidobacteriota; class UBA6911; order RPQK01; family JANQFM01; genus JBFGHG01. The sequence goes on along the minus strand of JBFGHG010000168.1, from coordinate 6,067 downwards.
CTCTCCACCGTCTGGACGGTTCGGCCCTGCGCTTCGATGGCCAGCACCGAGCAGGCATAGGCGGGCCGTCCGTCCAGCAGCACCGTACAGGCACCGCAGGTGCCGCGGTCGCACACCTTCTTGGCCCCGGTCAGATCGAGGCGGTCGCGCAGGGCGTCCAGCAGCGTGACGCGGGGCTCCACCCGGAGTTCGCGCTGCTGCCCGTTGATCTCGAGACGGATGGGGACCGCGCCCGGCCCGTGCAGGGGAATCGTCCCCGCCGCGGCCTGGGCCGCCGCCTCCCGGCCGGCCAGCGACGTGGTGAGCGCCCCGGCGGCGCTGGTGCGCAGAAAATCACGCCGGGAGAAGGCCGAGGTGCCTTCTTTCCGCTTGTCCTCTTTTGACATGAAAACCTCCTGAGAACGAGAGCTGATTCAGAGGACTAAACTATATCAATTCTCGCGGAAGACACAATTCCGCATTCTTCGTTCTGCACTGAAAAAGGGGGAGTCGTCGGTCATTGGGTCGGCTGACGCGGGTCCAATGACCTCGGACCTATTGGGGCGGGGCTTACTTGGAGTGGGAGTTCTTGCGAATCTGATGCCGGCGTTTGCGGCGGAGCTTTCCGCGCCGCTTGCGCTTCTTCTTCAACACGCTGCTCATGGGCAAACCTCCTTCGATGCTCGAAACAAATCGGCTACGCCTTCGATGGTACTACAAAAGCCGCCCGCATGCGAACGATCCGGCCCGGCGAGCGAAGCGCAGCCCTCATCCGGTAGGATGTGACTTCAGAGAAAGGAGTTTCAAGATGGATCCGCAGGATTACATCGACCTCGACAAGCTCAAATGGAAGGGGCGCCTGACGCCGCGCACGATCGGGATCGGGCTGATCGTCCTGGTGGTGGCCGCGGGCGCGTTCTCCAGCTTCTACCAGGTGGGCACGGAGAGCGAAGGGGTGGTGCTCAGGCTGGGCAGGTACAACCGCACGATGGGACCCGGGCTGCACTTCAAACTGCCCTTCGGGTTGGAGAGAGTGCACATCGTGCTGTCGCAGCGGCAGCTCAAGGAGGAGTTCGGTTTCCGGACGGAAGAGGCGGGCATCCGGACCCGCTACGCCCAACAGCAGTTTCTGGAGGAGTCGCTGATGCTGACCGGCGACCTGAACGTGGCCTCGGTGGAGTGGAGCGTGCAGTACCGCATCGCCGACCCGTTCCTCTATCTCTTCAAGGTTCGCAGCGTCCGCGACACCTTCCGGGCCATGGCCGAAGCCGTGATGCGCGAGATCGTGGGCGACAGGACGGTCAACGAAGTGCTGACCGTGGGCCGCAGCGAGCTGGCCATCACCTCCCAGGTGAAGCTGCAGGAGCTGTGCGACCAGTACCAGACCGGCATCCGCGTGGTCCAGGTGATCCTGCAGGACATCACGCCCCCGGATCCGGTCAAGCCCTCGTTCAACGAAGTCAACCAGGCCCAGCAGGACAAGGAGAAGCTGATCAACGAGGCGCGTGCCGATTACAACCTGGCCGTGCCCCGCGCCCGCGGCGAAGCGGAGCAGACGATCCGGCAGGCGGAGGGGTACTCGGTGGACCGGGTCAACCGTGCCCGCGGCGAAGCGGAGCGCTTCAAGGCGGTCCATGCCGAGTACCGGAAGGCTCCCGAGGTGACCCGGCGGAGGATTTACCTCGAGACGCTCGGACAGGTGCTTCCCAATGTGGGCCGGAAACTGATCGTGGACGAGAACACCGGCAACCTCGTGCCGCTGCTGCAACTCGGAAAGGAGCCGACCCCATGAAAAACGTCGGAGGCCTCGCAATCGTCGTCCTGGCGGTGGTCGTCCTGGTGGTGGCAGCCAACGGACTGTACATCGTCGACGAGACCGAACAGGTGATCATCACGCGCTTCGGGAAGCCGATCGGCAATCCCATCACGGAACCCGGAGTCAACTTCAAGCTGCCCTTCCTGCACCAGGCCCATTTCTTCGAAAAGCGCGTCCTGGAGTGGGACGGAGACCGCAACCAGGTTCCGACCAAAGACAAGCGCTTCATCTGGGTCGACACCTACGCCCGCTGGCGCATCACCGACCCGCTCCTCTTCTATCAGCGGCTCACCGACGAGCTGCGGGCGCAATCACGGCTGGACGACATCATCGACGGCGCGACCCGCGACGCGGTGGCCAACCACGACCTGGTGGAGCTGGTCCGCAGCAGCAATCGCGAGCCGATCGTGGATCAGGACCTCGCTGCCGCCGACCTTCAGAACGAGCTGGTGGATATCCAGAAAGGGCGCGCGCGGATCATGGAGGAGATCTTGAAGGCCGCCGCCGAGAACAGTCTCGGCCTGGGGATCGAAGTCATCGACGTGCGCTTCAAGCGCATCGACTACAACGACGACGTGCGCCAGAACGTCTACGAACGGATGATCGCCGAGCGGCAGCGGATCGCCCAGCGATTCCGCTCCGAAGGACAGGGCGACAGCGCCCGCATCCGGGGAGAAAAGGAACGCGATCTGAAAGAGATCACTTCGGAAGCCTACCGGCGGGCCCAGGAGATGGTCGGAAAAGCGGACGCCGAAGCCGCTTCGATTTACGCCGAAGCCTACAACCGCGACCCGCAGTTCTACGAGTTCCTCAAGACCATGGAGACCTACCCGCAGGCGCTGGACAAGGAGTCGTGGCTGATCCTCTCCACCGAAGGGGAGCTGCTGCGCTTCTTGAAGGGGGCGCGGTGAGGGAGCCCCCCCGGGGCGCGGGCGGACGCCCCGGGGCCGCTTGGGCCGGGCTCTAGAGCGCCGGCTCGATGTCGGGCGTGATCTCGCGCAGCGACAGCGTCTTGAGGGGAAGCTGGTTGATGGCCATGTTCAGGTCGTCGCTGTCGAAGTAGAAGTTGCTGTTGCCCTGAACCTCGATGGTGGGAACGCCGAAAGTGTAGTTGCCGTCTTCGTCCGGGCCTTCGATCCGGGCCACGTAAACGCCGCCGAAGAGGTCCTTGTTGGCGCCGTGCAGGTCGATCTCGCCTTCGCCCACCACCAGGACGATGCCGTTGTACTGAAACGCGCCGCCTACCTCGAACCGTCCCCTCACGACCATGAATCCGGCTCCGCTTCCCCCGCCGCTCAGCGTCAGATCGCCCATCGCGACGGTGATCTCAGGGTTGTCGGGGTCGCCCAGGACTGCATCGGAGCCCGACAGGTGGGCGTCGGTCTCGAAGAGGTTGTCGGCCGCCGCCGCGAGGTATTGGGTGAATCGAAGCAGGAAGACGGGGTCGAAGACGTTGGTGGCATCGGGATTCTCGCTGTCCCGCAGGTCCTGCGTCCCGTCCGAGATCGAGACTCCATCCGGCCCCGGCGCACCGGAGAGACGGTCGTGGCTGAGCGCATCCATCACCGAATCGTAGGCAGTCTGCGCGTCTCCCGCTGCAGGGTCGTTGTTGAGCACGGTCAGGGCGGTGTGTTCGGCGTCTCCCGCCAGGTCGTAGGAGTTGCCCCTGAACTCCGCGTTCACGTCGGGTCCGTACAGGGTGATGGGCGAGGCCAGGTCGAAACTCAAGTCCCGCTTGAGAAGGCCTTCCAGGATGGAAATCGAGTTCTTCCCCCCCAGTTGCGAGTTGCTGATTTCCGGTCCCATGCCCCGATGGACACCGAACACCCGCATGTAGATCGTGTAATCGGTGTCGACCCGAGGATCATTGGGCAGACCCAGCGGCATTTCGTCCCCGTTGTCTGAGATAGAGGCGAAAAAACGCCCCGTCCCCATCGGCTGACCCAAGGCCGGGGTCACCAGTCCGAAGGCGCTCCGGAAGCTGTACGGAACCGGAGGGTTGGCGAAATCGATACTGCGCGCCTCGGCCGGCGGCAAAGGGTTGCGAGCCGCGTAGCTGCCTGCCTTGGGGTCCTCGTAATCCATCCACTTGGGAACCGGCGTGGGGGTCGACAGTACCACCGTCAAGTCCCGGCCCCGCAGCTGGTCCCGCGCGATGTTGAAGGCCCCGTCGGCAATGATGGAGGCCTTTTCGTAAGCTTCGAACTCGGTGGTCACCGACAACTCCGTGATGCTGGAGCTGGTCAGGCTCAATCCGATCAGCGTCAGCAGGATCGCCACCACGACCGCCAGCAGCAACGCTACTCCGCGCTCGCCCGGTTGGAACTTCCCTCGCTCGCTCTCACGCTCCCGTTTCATCACTCACCCACCTGTTTCCGCCGGCCGGCGGCCGGCAAACTCGCCCATGGATCAACTCGATTCCTGACTCGAAGAAGCCGACTCCGGGTCGGCCGCGAAGGGGTCGAAGGATTGACTTCGCAAAAACACGTCCGAGTGCAGGGTCAGCAGATCGTTGCCGCCACCCCGGCGGGCCCGGCCGGTGCGCGCGATCATCTTGATCTTGACGCGCGCCACCTCACTCGAGTCCGTGGTTTCGACGTCGGCGCGGTCGAAGTACTCGAAGTCGACCGTCACCACGCCGTCCGCCAGCACGTTTTCTCCGTATCCGATGTCCATGAACAGCCGTTGCGTCGTTGGGTCGTGGCGGAACCGGATCTGCTCGTGGATGCTGGTCAGGTCCCCGTTGGGGTCCCCCGTCGCCTCCTTGGGATCGCCGGTGGTGCTGGCCACCGAACCCGTCACGTCGCTCGAGACCAGCATCTCGCGCGACCCCAGGATCTGCACCGGGGGAATGCCGCCCGCCTCCATGGCGCCGAACGGGTCGTTGCCGGCGTGGCGCAGGTAGCGGACCATCACGTCCATCGCGATGCGCGCCTGTTCGGTGGCGCGGTTCATCTGGGTTTCGGACTGAAACCCTTCCTGGCCCTGGTACAGGATTTTGAGGACGCCGCCGCTGACGATCGCAAGCATCGCCGCCACGATCAATGCTTCCAGTAGTGAGAATCCCTGCTCGTCGTGTGCGCGTTTCATGGTGACAAACTCGTGTCGATGGTGAGTGTCTTGTGCCACAGGCCCCCGCTGCCGCCGGAGAGTCCGGCCGGATCGACCATGATCTGCAGGTCCTTGCGATTCCCCACGCTGGTGACCTGCCAGTTCACGACCAGCGTGCGGCTGCCGTATTGCTCGCTCTCGGAGGAGAGGATGATCGTCTCCGGCCCGTGCGTGCCGTCGGTCAGATCGGTGGCGGGAATGCCGGTCTCCAGCTGGCGGTTGTACTGGGCCTTGAGCCGCTCGATCTTGCCTCGCGCCACCTCCAGGGCCGCGGTGTTGTATCGCGACAGGTGGTTCTGCTGCATGGCCACCCCCAGCAGCTGCGCCAGCCCCAGCAAGCTGATGGAGAGGACCGAGACCGCGACCAGCAGTTCCAGGACGGTGAAACCCCGGGCGCTCGTGCTCGATTCAGGTGTAGCATTCGGCAGCATCGGTTCTCCCTCCCCACCGCCGTCAGTAGGCGGTCGGCTCCGATTCGCTTTCCATGTCGTGGACGATCGTCTTCCCGGAGGCGGTGACCTCCACGGACACCCTCTTTCCGGCGTCGTTGGCCAGCACCACCGTGCCGCCCCGGGCCACGCCCCGGCTGCTGAACAGGATGGGCTGCGACGGCACCGAGACCAGGCTCATCGAACCTCCCAGGGGCCGTTCCCTCCGGGTCGGATTGTCGGGGTCCGACAGGTCCACGATCTGGAAGGAATTGCGGGCCACGCTGAAGTCGATCCGGTAGGAGGTGCCGCGGGAGACGGCCAGGACGCGGGCCGCGTTCAGTTCGGCCGCCACCTGGTCGGCCGCGCTGGCCAGCCGGTAGCCCCGCATCGAGTCGCCGATGGAAGGGACCGCCATGGCCAGGATTACGGCCAGCAGAGCGGCTGCGCTGAGGATGTCGATCGTTGAAAAGCCGCGTTCATGTGTCCATTTCATCTTTCTTTCTCGCCCTCTTTTACACCCAAAGCGAGTGTACGATTACCTTCAACTTATTTGCAGTGATCTCTGTCACTCAGAGTTTAGTGACTTAACTCACTCAAAAGACGTGATTTGAGTCACCGACGGGATGGATGCCACAAGCGCGGACTGTTCATGGAATTTCGAAGCTCGCAGCCGAAAGGCTGGTGAATACTCCGTGCTGTCCCGGCCCCCTGTTACAATAGTCGCCGTCTG
>JBFGHG010000167.1:0-6611 GCA_041578395.1 Acidobacteriota bacterium | reverse complement strand
GGTGCGCCTTCAGGTCCTCGTAAGTGGATGAGAGAAACGCTTTGTAAGCCAGCGATCCGGGAAGAGAAACGTCTGATGCAGTCTACGGGAGTGGGCAGCGAGGGGCGACCGCGAGCAGGGAGCCTCATTACCAGACGATCGCTGAATCCCTCAATTACCTCCGTCTCCGGCGCTGGGCCGGTTCCGGTAATCGAGCGGCGGCTCCTGGCCGGGTTGCAGCATGGGCTGGTAGGTCTTGCCCTCGAGCCTCTCTTCGAACTCCCGCCGGGCCTCCGTGAGGAGCTGCCGATTCCGGTACAACTCCTCCGCCGTCGCCGCCAGCGTTTTGGCGGCCAGCAGCATCCCCTTCCGCCCGATCGTGGTCCCGCCGCAGGCCACTGCCTGCCAGGAATGAGCAGGGGTGCCGGGCACCCAGGTGGTTACGCGGACGCCGGCGGTCGGGACCACCCAGGAGACGTCGCCCACGTCGGTCGAGCCGGGGCGGACCTTGCCGTCCAGCACCTCCACCTCCCGGATGCTCTCCAGCGGCTTCGGAGCGGACAGCGTCTTCTGGATTTCCGCCGCGAACTCCCGCTCGGCGGCGTCGTACTCCAGGTCGTTCAACGCCCTGAGGTGCCGCAGCGCCACGTCCGACAGAACCTTGTTCGGCAGCAGGTTGTGGATGCCGCCCTGGTAGTCGATCTCGAGCCGCGTCTGCGTGGCCAGCGCGCCTGCCTCGGCGCACAGCACCAGGCGGTCGTAGATGTCCCGCACCACCGCCGGGTCGGGGTGGCGGACGTAGTAGTAGACCTCGGCGAAGTTGGGCACCACGTTGGGCGCGCCGCCGCCGGCGGTCACCACGTGATGGATGCGGGTGAAGTCCGGCGTGTGTTCGCGCAGCAGCTGGGCGGCGTGGTTGGTCAGCTCCACGGCGTCCAGGGCCGAGCGCCCCTGCTCGGGCGCCGCGGCGGCGTGGGCGCTGGTGCCGTGGAAGCGGAACTTGGCGGCGACCCGCGCCAGGTTGGAACTGGCGCCGCCGCCGTTGCTGCTCGACGGGTGCCAGTGCAGGACCGCGTCCACGTCGTCGAACAGGCCGGCGCGCACCATGTAGACCTTGCCGCTGCCCCCCTCCTCGGCGGGCGTGCCGTAGTAGCGGACCGTCCCGGACAGGCGGCCCTCGCGGATCTCACCGGCCACCGCGATGGCGGCCGCCGCCGAGGCCACGCCGAAAAGGTGGTGTCCGCAGCCGTGGCCGTAGCTCCGGCCGGGGGCGGCGCTGCGCTCGGGGACGGCTTGCTGGGACAGGCCCGGCAGCGCGTCGAACTCGCCCAGGATTCCGATGACCGGCGACCCCGAGCCGAAGGTGGCGGTGAAGGCGGTGGGGATGCTCGCGACTTCTCGTTGGACCTCGAAGCCTTCGCTCTCCAGCATCCCGGCCAGCAGCGCGGACGATTCCGTCTCCTGGTAGCCCGGCTCCGCGTGCTCCCAGATCACCTTGGCCGCGCGCCAGTAGTCCTCGGCGCGGCGGTCGATCGATTCGAGGACGGTGTCCGACGCCGCTCCCGCCACGCCCAGGGAAAATGCGAACACTATCGTTGCCAGTGAGGTGGTTTTCATGGCCTTCATGAAATCATGAATTTGGACCGACCTTCCAGGCTGTCGGTCCGGAATCGCGGGCAGGATGCCCGCGCCACTTCCACTTCCACTTCTACTTCGGCAGGATCGAAAAGGCTGCGGTGGCCTGGACCGTTTCGCCGGCGATCCGGTCCTCGGCCCGCACCGCCAGCACGTAGTCCCCCGGCGGAAACGGCTCCAGACTCGTCAGGCGCGCCAGCGTCGCCCGGCTACCGCTGGCCAGCGCCAGCCGCGTGCAGTCCCGCCACCTCTGCGGCGCGCTCCCCTTGGCCGCGATGGCGAACTCCAGCTTCAGGTCGGGACGCCCCGTCGAGGCGTCCATCGCCGCCGGATACACCTGCAGGAAGAACCCCAGCTGCTCGTTCTGCCGGAACGTCCGCGACACCCGGGGGACCACCTTGTGCGGACCCAGGTCGAAGAGGCTCTCGTTGCTCGGGTCAGCCGCCGAGATCTCCTGCGCCAGTACGATCGAACTCATCCGCAGGCTCCCCTGCTCGAAGTCGGGCACCTCGATCCGCCCCGACCAGGTCCCCAGGTTGCCCGTGTCCACGTCCTTGACCACCAGGTCCAGCTTGTACAACCCCGGTGCCAGCATCAGGTGACGCTGGTACACACTGGACGCCCGGCTCAGGACCCGGAAGCGCTCCGGACTGTAGTCGCGGGCCACCGTCTCGTCGAAGCTCCCCACGATCCGCCGCCCCAGCGTCGAGACCTGCCCGAAGATCTCCGCCCTGGCCGACAACAGGCCTCCCTGGTTCCGGAAGGTCAGCGCCGAATGCGGGATCTCCACCGTGACCGTCGCCAGCCCCCGTTCGCCGGACACCCGCAGCACCCCGATCGCCACGTCGAACGGCACCAGCCGGTAGTGGATCTTCGACTCGACGACCGCCTCCAGGTCCTTGAAGTCCACCTCCGGCGGCTGCTCCAGCCGGCTCGAGAGGATCAGTTTCGAAAAGGGCTGGTCCTTCTCGGTCTCGAACCCGCCCGTGTAGCGGTAGGGCGCCGGCAGGTCGCCCGCGTAGCGGCGCCTCGCCACCCGGTACTGCTTCAGCTGGGCGCCGGTCGTCTCGAAGTCCTCGATCTCGTCCAGGGTGGGGCCCATGAAGCCGGAGTGGATCAGCTCGTCCTTGCGCTGCGGGTCGTAGGTCAGCTGGTAGAGGTTGCCGCCTCCGTCGTCCACGAACTCCAGCTCGATGTCGTCTCCCACGCCGGGGATGTGCCGGTACTCCCAGCGTTCGAAGGGGAAGACCGAAGTGTGGCCTCCCCCTTCCTTGCGCTCCCGGTGGTAGTGGCCGCCGGCCGGCATCGACTCCATCGAGTCGGGGGAGCCGAACTTGATGTAGATGCGGCCCCGGTCCGTCTTCCACCCCGGGATTCCCGCGGCGAAGCGCTCGTTGACGTAGGCGATCCGCCGGTAGTGCTCGATCTTGAACTCGTTGTCCGCCGTCGACGGGTCGGTGTCGCGGCGTCGCCAGAACTGCTCGATGAACTGGTCGCGCTCGTCCGGCGTGGTCAGGGCTTCGAAGACCTCGCGCTCCTCGGACGTGATGATGTAGACGACGTCTTCGCGCAGCCACTTCCGGTAGTAGTCGGTTCGCTCCTCCTGCTGCGGGGACTGGGCGGCGATCAGCAGCAGAGCCAGTGGGACAGCCTTCCAGGCTGTTGTTCCGGAATCGCGGGCAGGATGCCCGCGCCACGGACTCCCGTGCCAAGTTCTCCACAGAATCTTCATCGTCAGAACCGCAGTTTCAGCGCGATCTGGACCAGCCGCGGGTTGCCCAGCGTCGAGATAATCCGTCCCGCGTCGCCGCTCGAGAGGTCGACGTACGGACCGCGGTCGGCGTTCAGCGACGGGTTGGCGAAGTTGGCGCGGTTGAAGGCGTTGAAGAACTCCGCCCGGAAGTCCAGCCGCCACGACTCGCCGATCGGACTCAGGTCGAAGGTCTTCATCACCACCAGGTCGGCGTTGAACCAGCCGGGACCGCGGAACAGGTTGCGCGGCACGTTGCCCAGGTTGCCGATCAGCGTGCGCGTCAGCAGCCCGTCGAACTGGGCCGGGTCGAAGTAGAAGACGCCGTTGCCGCGCCGCTGGACCGAGCCGATATCGCTGACGTCGTCCTCTCCCACGCCCGCCGCGAACGAGGGACGGATGCCGCCCGTCGACGCCACCGCCGTCCGGTCACGGCCGTTGACGGCGATGTTGTAGGGGAAGTCGGTCGCAGCCGAGACGAAGCCGGCCAGCGTCCAGCCGCCGATGGCCTGATCCAGCACGCCGGCCATCGAGTTGCCGAAGCGCCGGCCCTTGCCCACCGGGATCTCCCAGACCCAGTTGAACTTGAAGTCGTGGGTGACGTCGTTGTCCGAGAAGCTGTAGTCGCAGCGGATGCACAGGAACGAAATGATATCCTGTCCCACCGGCTGCGAGACGCTGGTGATGTCCAGGTTCTTGGCGAAGGTGTAGTTGACCTGGAACTGCAGCCCCTCGCTCATCCGCCGGGTCAGCTCCAACTGCATGGCGTGGTAGTTGGAGTAGGCGGAGTTGCTGGTCACGCGGGGGCCGTTGAGGAACTGCGGCGTGGCCCGGAAGAAGTCCTCCGGGATCCCCACGATGATCGGCAGGCAGCCGAACAGGTTGCGGTTCGGGTCGCGGCCTTCCGGGCAGGGGCTCAGCCCCATCCCGCTGGGGACGGCGAAGCCCGGGACCGAAGTCAGGAAGTCGTTGCCGTGGAAGTCGGTCCGGTTGTCGATGCCGGCGATCGTGCTCACGAAGTCGTTGCGCAGGATGGCGCTCGAGATGTTGCTGTCGAAGCTGTTGCGGCCGGCCAGGAAGAAGGGGTACAGCAGGTTGAACTGGTCGAAGGCGTAGTCGTTCAACGCGCCGGCCACCCACTGCGTGTAGTCGTCGGCGGTGTTGGGGCTCGAGCCGAACAGCGTCGAGATCGAGACGGGCGTGCCCACCTGAAAACCGGGCGGCAGCACGGACGGGGCCAGCCCCAAGTCGCCTCCGGAGAGCAGGTACTGCAGCTCCTGGATCTGCCGGGCGAACTCCGGCGTGGTCCGGAATTCGTTGGCGGGCAGGCCCAGGTACTCCTGCGACCCCTTGCGGCCCACGTAGCGCGCCTCGAAGACGGTGTTCTCGAAGACCTCGTGCTGGATTCCCAGCGACCAGCTCTGCGCGTAGGCCGTCTGGAAGTCAGGGGAGAACTGCGAGGGACCGCCCGAAGTGCGCGTCTTGCTGACGCGCCCCAGCGGCGCGTCGGGGATGTTGACGCCCGGGGTGGAGAGGAAGCCGGCCAGGTTGAAGCTGCCGTTCAGGTTGACGCCCCCCACCGAGGTGCCCTGCAGGTCGGACAGCCGCGGCACGCGGGGCGAGCCGGCCAGCGATCCACCCGGAGCGATGAAGTTCGTGACTCCCGCGTCGCGCAGCGCGTCGCCGTTGATCACCGAATCGGTCGACAACCCCGGCGCGCTGGCGTCCAGGCTGTTCAGCGTGGCGGTGAAGATCTTGTCGTAGGCGATGCGGTAGGAGGCGCGGATCGCCGTCTTTCCCTTCCCGAAGGGGTCCCAGGAGAGGCCCACCACCGGCGCGAAGTTGTTGTAGTCCGGCTCGAAGATGCGCGTGCCGGTCCGCGGTCCGATGGCGCCGAAGGTGATGTCGGGCTGCTCGCAGCGGTTCAGCGCGTCGGCCACCCCAAAGGAGTTGCAGCCGGCACCGGGCGCCAGCAGCTGCGTGATGATCAGGTTGCGGCTCACCGGTTGGGTGTAGAAGCTGTTCACCTCGAAGGGCACGCCGTAGATCTCGTGGCGCAGGCCCAGGTTGACGGTCAGGTTGTTGGTGGCGCGCCAGGTGTCCTGGATGAACCAGGAGTGCTCCCGCTGCCGGAAGCCCCGGATCCGCCCGCCGCTCAGGTCCCCGAACTCCTCGGTGTTCAGCGCGTTGATGGTGGCGATCACGCCCCCTACGCGCCCGGTCGTGAAGTTGAAGAAGTTGGCCGCCGGGATGCGGTCGTTGGTGGACATCGGGATGGGGTTGGCCACCAGCACCGCCAGGTCAACCGAGGAGCCCTGCTGGTTGCGCGGCTCGGTGTTGAAGTCCAGGTTGATGCTGCGGCTGGACTCCCGGACGTTCAGCGGGTTGGAGCGGAAGGTGTAGCCCCACTTGAACTGGTGGTTGCCGCGCACCCAGGAGAAGTTGTCGGTGGCCTGCAGCGTCTGCCGCGCGGTGAAGGACTCTTCGCCGGTCAGGTCGGGATTGGTGATCCCCAGGCAGTCGAAGGCGCTGTCACAGTCCAGGATGATCTCGCCCGGGTTCTGGATCGACGACGTGAAGCGCCGGGTGTTGCGCGACAGTCCCACGCGCGCTTCGTTGGTGACCGTGGGGCTCCAGGTGGAGATCCAGTTCAGCGAGATGCCGTTCTGCTCCTCCTCTCGCGCGCGTCCGGGGAGTCCCGGGAAAGGAGCGAAGTCGGACAGCCGGGTGATCTCGCCGTGGGAGAGGCGGCCTGAGAGGGAGTGCTCGTTGGTGAGCTGATGGTCGATCTTGGTGACCCAGTTCTCGCGGTTCTCCGGGTCGTTGGCGTTGAAGCGGTAGGAGGCGAAATTGAGCCCGTCGCGGGCGCCGCCCGGGTTGCCGAAGAAGTTGGGAAGCGGCGTCAGCCCGATGTAGCGGGCCACGGCGCCGCTTTGATCGGCGCCGATCCCCTCCCAGCAGCAGATGTCGCGCGCGGCCGCGTCGAAGCTGCCGATGCGTCCGTTGAACTGGGACAGCACCTGTCCAGTGTTGGGGTCGACCAGGGTGGTGCTGTTGGGGCCGTCCAGGTAGTAGCGGAAGACCCCGTTGCGGGCTTCCTGGGTCAGCACCGTGCGCTCCACCGAGGAGCCGGCCCTCTCCCGGAATCCTTCCCAGCTGAAGAAGAAGCAGGTCTTGTTGCGCCCGTCGTAGCCGGGCACCCGCACCGGGCCGCCGATGCTGCCGCCGAACTGGTTCCTGAGCAGTT
>JBFGHG010000166.1:0-6633 GCA_041578395.1 Acidobacteriota bacterium | reverse complement strand
GTCCCGCTCCAGGCGGGCCTCGTCCAGTTCCCGGGGGAGCCAGAACTGGGTGACGGGAAGCGGAAAGACGAATTCGGGGGGCATCACCCCCACGATCCGGTGGGGCCGCCGGTCCACCTCCAGAGTCCGGTCCAGGACCAACGGATCGGCCCCCAGCCGCCGCTGCCAGTACTGGTGGCTCACGATCACGACGTCGGTGTTGCCCGGTTGGTCTTCTCCCTCCAGGAAGGTCCGGCCCTGCCGGGCGCCGACCCCCAGCACCGCGAAGAGGTTGGCCGACACGCGGGCCGCCGCGATCCTCTCCGGCTCTTCACCCCCGGTGAGCACTTCGGAGGTGTAATTGAAGGCGGCGAGGTCCTCGAAGCTGCTGCTGTGCGCCCGCCAGTCCCGGAAATCGGGATAGGAGACCCGCAGCGTCGCCCAGCCCTTGCGCTGGTCGGTGGCCCACAGGTGGACCAGCCGCTCGGGGTCCTCGAAGGGCAGGGGACGCAGCAGGTAGGCGTCGACGAAGCTGAAGGTGGGCGTGACCGCGCCGATGGCCAGCGCCAGCGTGAGCACACTGACCAGCGTGAGGCCCGGATGGTGGGCGAGTCCTCTGAAGGCGTAGCGAAAGTCCTGCGTGACGGATGCCATTGTCCCCTCCTTGCGAAAGGACTCTCCGCACGCGCGGTGCCAAATCGGGGCCGAAACCCCGAAACTCCAGTGTTTTCGGGACTCGGCGCCCTGCCGGGGGAGCGGCAGCGGCCCTGACGCCGTCCGGTTCTGGACGCTCCCCTGTCAGAAGCGGACACCCTCCTTCGCAAAGGCTTCGGAGGGCGGGGCCCTTACTCGGTTACCTCGTAGGTCAGCTCCTCCTGGGGCGCCTCACCGGCGGTCGCCTGGCGACGCAGCTTCGGTTTGACCACCAGGACCTGGCAGGGAGCTTCGCGCAGCAGGGACTCGGCCGTGCTGCCCAGCAGGGCGCGTTTGAGCCCCTTGCGGCCGTGGGTCCCGACCACGATCATGTCGGCCTCCATCTCGGCGGCGTAATCCGCCAGGGCGGCGGCGGGAACACCGGCCAGGACGACCGTCTCGACTTCGAGGTCCACGGACCGGTGGTCCGGAATGAGCCGGGCCAGGCGCTCCCGGGCGGCGGCGTACAGGTGGTCCATGGAGACCGCGGTGGCCGCGGGCGACGGGATCACCGCCGGGATCTCCAGCACGTGCACCAGGTGCAGGACGGCCGAATTCTCGGAGGCCAGGTCGATGGCGGCCTCCACGGCCGGAAGGGAGTTCTCGGTGAAGTCCGACGAGGCGATGATTCGGGAGAGGTTCATGACGACCTCCTTTGTGTCGTTTCGGGCACTGATTCACATGCAAGACCGCCGCCGGTCGCAAAAGGGCGCACCAGCGGCGTCCGCCGCCGAAGTGCAAGAGCATTTCACCCGCGCGGGTGGTGAAACTGACCCACACCTCTTTCCGCTCGAGAATCCAGAGCGCTCCTGTCAATAATCGAACCAAACGCAAACGAGATCCCATCAGAGGGAGGACCGCATGCGAACTCCGCCGAATCCGCGGACGCTCTGGTTGGCCCTGCCGGTGCTGAGCCTCGCGCTCGCCACCGCGGCCGCTCAGGAAACCACCTCCCTGTCGGGGACCGTCACGGACACCACCGGAGGCGTCGTTCCCGGGGTGGAACTCACCCTGACCGACGAGGAGAATGGCGCCACCCGGGCGGCCCTGTCCAACGACCGGGGGCGCTACGCCTTCAGCCAGCTGGCGCCGGGGACCTACCGTCTGCAGGCCGAAATCGACGGCTTCAAGACCGCTCTGCTCGAGGACCTCGTGCTGGTGGACACGGTGATTGACAACGTGCGGACCTTCGGGCGGTTCTTCACCACCACGCCGCCCCGTGAGATGCAGTTCGCGTTGCGCCTACGAGTTCTGAAGGGAGGGGACCGTTGAAATCAAAAGGGGTGAGCTGAGCTGGACGGGGACGCTGGACGGCCGCGAGGTCAGGCGTGAAAGCGAGCGCCTCACCGAGCCGCTCGAGCCCGGGTACGCGTTCGGTCTTCAGCTGGAGGCCGACAGCGTCGAGCAGCTCCGGCCCTTCACGAGGTAGGTCAGGGCACGGCGGCCGTGGCCGCGACCAGGGGTTCGACGGCTTCCTGGATCGAACGCTCCCCGGTCCCCACCCGGGCCCGAGCCAGGAGCCATTCCTCGATGTGCTCGGCGGTCCCTCCGTGGGCTCGAAGCCTGCTGAGCGGACCCAGCGTTTCCACCTCGAGCATCGCCGCATCCGTGAACAATTCCGTATTGCAGCCGAAGTCTGGATAGCGGCCAGCAGGGCGGTAGGGGTAACGCTTGACGAAGAGGTCGTCTTCCAGCGAGTAGGCAGCCCAGCCTTTGGTGTTCAGGACGCCCACCTTCTGCTTCGTGGTGGCGGCCGGGTCCTGCCGCAGCTGGAGGTAGCGGCGCCCCCAGCTCCAGCGGGGGTCGGACATGTCCGTGTAGTGCCACAACACCAGCGGGCGGGACGGCAGCAGGTATTCGGGGTGCGGCCGGTAGTCCTCCTGGGGGACGATGGCCCGGCCACCGGCGGCCAGAGCGGTGGGCGCCCAGGGGGCCAGCTCGACCTCCCAGGGGTTCTCGTTCGTCGCCCGGTGCAGCAGGGTGACCCGACCCTCTCCGGGGTGCAGGGTCAGCTCCATTTCCTTGCCGATCCCGGTGTCTGCCTCCACGGCCTGCCGCAGCTTCAGCGTGGTCCCCGTCCACTCGTGCTCGACCGGGGCATTGTCCGGGCAGTAGGTGCGCGGGAAGGCTTCGGGGGCGTGCCAGAAGCGGTGGCCGCCGTAGATCCGCCACTCGTCGCCGCCCGTCTTGCCGAGGTCGGCCGGGTGTTCGAACAGGAGGTTGGGTCCGCCCACGAAGCCGAATCGGATGATGCGAGGACCCACGTCGGTGGTGGCGATCAGCTCGATCGTGCCGTCGCTGAGACGGATGCAGTGGTCCCATCCTCCATAGGCGAGCTTTTCCATCGACTCGAATTGTACTGTGGTAGGTTGGCCCACGGTTCACCATTGCCGGGGAGGAACGACTGTGAAGATGAATCGACGGACTTTCGTTTCGGCGTCTGTAGGGGGAGCGGCCGGCGCCGCGCTGTCCTCGGGTTCGAGCCGCGGCGGCGCGCGGGGGGCCAACGAGCGCGTGACCGTCGCCTGCATCGGCTGTGGCGGCATGGGCCGCGCCAATCTGAACGACTTCCTGCGCATGGACGACGTGCAAGTGGCGGCCGTCTGTGACGTCTGGGAGCACAACCGGCAGCGGTCCGTCCAGATGACCGGCGGTGAAGCCGCCTCCTTCGGCGACTTCCGGAGGGTCCTCGAGCTACAGAACGTGGACGCCGTGATCGTGGCCACGCCCGACCACTGGCACGCGCCGATCGCGATCGCGGCCTGCGAGGCGGGCAAGGACGTGTACGTCGAAAAGCCGCTGGCTTTGACCATCGCCGAGGGCCGGCAGATGGTGGAGGCAGCCCGCCGCCACGGCCGGGTCGTGCAGGTGGGCACCCAGCAGCGCTCCGGCGTGCACTACCGGGAGGTCGTGGAACTGGTGCGCGGCGGCGCGCTGGGGACGGTCAGCCGGGTGGCCTGCTGGAACTTCGGCAACTCGTCGCCGGCCGGCATCGGCAATCCCCCCGACGGCGATCCACCCCCGGGCCTGGACTGGGACATGTACCTGGGACCGGCCCCCCGCGTCCCCTTCAACCCCAACCGTTTCATCAACACCTTCCGCTGGTTCTGGGACTACTCCGGCGGCAAGGTCACCGACTGGGGCACCCACCACCTGGACGTCATCCAGTGGGCGATGGACGTCGAGGGGCCGCAGGCCGTGACCGCGACTGGCGGCAAGTTCGTGCTCGAGGACAACCGGGAGACGCCCGACACCCTGGAGGTCGTCTTCGAGTACCCGGACTTCATCGCCACCTTCTCGCACCGCGAGGCCAACGGCTACGCACCCGACGGGCGGGGATACGACATCCAGTTCTACGGTTCGGACGGCACGCTGTTCGTGGACCGGGACGGCTACGAGCTGATCCCCGAGGCGGAGGGACATTTCGAGGAGCCTACCGCAGCCTACCTCGAACAGATGCAGGCGACGCTCGACCCTCCCCCGCCCTGGCAGCGGGAGCGCGAGACGCCGCGCAGCCGCACGCAGTACGTCAAGGGAGCGCGGTCCGAACAGCACATCGGGCACGTCCGCAACTTCCTGGACTGCGTCAAGAGCCGCCAGCGGCCGCGCTCCGACGTGGAGACCGGCCACACCTCGACGGCCGCCCCGCACCTGGCCAACATCGCGCTGCACACCGGCCGGCGGATTCGCTGGGACGCCGGGCGGGAGGAGATTTTGGACGACCCGGAGGCCGCCGCGCGCCTGGGGTACGAGTATCGGGAGTGGGAGAGAGGGCGGGCCGGATAGCGGTTGGCGGACGGGCCACGGCTGTCCCGAGCCGGGACTCGTAAGTTGCCTCTCGTCCTCCGTCATTTCCAGCGATTCGCCGACATCGCCGTTGGCTGCGTCCCTTCCCGGGGTTCTTTGACGCATATTCTAGTAGGTGGTACCCTTTCGCCACCAGCAATACATCCAAGCGGTGAGCCCTCCAGGAGGTCGAAATGACCAGGATCTCGCAAGATCGTTTCAAGATCTTCATCAGTCACAAGCACGCCGACGCCCCGGTCGCCCGCAACGTGGCCAAGGCGATCGAGAGCCTGGCCGAGCCGGGGAAGATCGAGTGCTGGGTCTCGGGCAAAGAAATCCTGGCCGGCATGGACTGGCGCACCGAGATCAGGAGCAACCTGGCCGACAGCCACATGCTGCTGCTGTTGTTCACGACGCCGGAGCGGAGCTGGGACTGGTGCCTCTACGAAGTGGGCCTGTACATGCGCTTCGACGCGTCCGACGTACTGGCCGTAGTCTGCCTGTTCGACCCGGCCACCCAACCGCCCGGGCCGTTGCAGAACGTCCAGGGCATCCCGGCCGAGACGGACAAGCTGGTCGAAAACTTCCTGAAGCCGCTCTGCACCCAGACCTACCTGCTCTCGGACAACTGGCTGGTCGGCCCGCTCAACCCCGACCCGAACCCCGAGTTGCTGCGGACCGCCGCCGAGACGATCGCGTCCAACTTCGGCAAGGCGCTGACCCAACGCTACCACCCCTGCCACCGGGTGGTCCTGGAGTGGCGGAGCGACGAGGAGTGCGACGCGGATTCCGGCATCCCCCTGACCGCACGCGTGGTGGAGGGCCGAGCGGGAACTTCCAACTACACGCTCTCGCTGTTTCGTTCTCAGGCGGGCGATCACGTCCGCACCTGGGGCGAGCTGGTGAACGAGGTCGAGGACGGCGAGTGGCGCACCGACCTGGACCGCGCCTACGCCGATGCGCTCAACGAGCGGCTCACGCCCCCGACCGAGAGCTTCCTGACGGCCTGGACCCCGGCCAGCACGGAGAAACGCTGCTACCGCCCGCTGCTGTACGCCATCGAGCGCGGCCCCCAGCCCGACCGCCGGCCGCACGGCGTCACCATCGTGCTGACCCGATGCCTGGAACCGGCGCGTGGTTTGGAGGAGGCATCTCTTCCCCAGACCGCTGCTTCCGAAGGAGGGTGACGGGCGCGGCCATGCGGCGACGCCTCCAAGTTGTTGGCACTCCGCAAGAGGGGGGCCTATTCAGCCTCCACCTGAACACTCCAGAGTCGAAAGCTCGAACTCGTGTTTGGGGAAACGAGACTTCGAGATCGATCCTCATGGGGCATACGTCTCACACTTGGGGGGTAAAGAGCCAACGCCGGCAACAGCAGTCCGTCGGGCTGGCGCACATCGACCCCACCCCAGAGTGGTAGAGTGAAACACATGAAACGTACAAATCTTGTGCTTGATGAACACGTACTCGAGGAAGCCGTCCGGCTGAGCGGCGAGCGGACCTACTCCGGCGCGGTGAATCTCGCATTGCGCGAATTCGTTCGCAGAGCGGAGGCAGGGCGGATCTTCGAGCTGCGGGGGAAGGGGGGCTGGCAGGGCGACCTGTCGGAAATGCGGGAAGACCGTGGTACTGGTTGACACCTCGGTCTGGGTCGAGTTCTTCCGCAAGGACACGGGGTTCGAACTGGAGGAGTTCGTGTCGCTGGAGGAGGTCGTCACCTGCCTCCCGGTGGTCCAGGAGGTGGTTCAGGGCTTTCGGGAGCCCGAACCGCATCGGGTGGCTCTACGATCCATGCTTGCCTTTCCCATCGTGGAGTCACCGATGTCGAAGGAGGTCTTCCTGGAGGCGGCCGAACTGTACCGGACGGCGCGGAGAAACGGGCTCACGGTTCGTTCCTCGGTGGACTGCCTGATCGCGGCCTGTGCGATCCGCAACTCGGTGTCGGTGCTTCACCTGGACCGGGACTTCACGCATCTGGCCCGGGTGTCTGCTCGGGAGCAACGGAGTATACAGCGCGCAGAATGCTGAGGCATCGTCGGCCCGCCATCGACGAGCGGAAAGCGAGGAGCCCCCGGCACGGCCCAGAGACTCGAAACCTGCGCTGGGTCCAGAGGACGCAGGGCAGCTCGCTGAGGGATCGGCGGCAGCGTCGTCGACGAGCGAAAGCGAGGAGCC
>JBFGHG010000165.1:0-6638 GCA_041578395.1 Acidobacteriota bacterium | reverse complement strand
GACGCATCCGGGTCGAGTACGAGGTGCTCGAACCGGTCACCGACCCTCGTGCCGCCATGCAGCCGGACTCGCCCCCCCTCCACCCCGGCGGCAACGTCCTCTCGCAGAGCGTCGTCCAGCGGGGTGACGTGGACCGGGCTCTGGCCGAGGCCGCCTTCGTTTCCCGCGGCATCTACCAGACGCAGTGCATCGAACACGGCTACATGGAGCCGGAAGCCGCCCTCGCCCGGCCCGGGTCCGGAACGGGGGAGGGAATCGAGGTCTTCTCCCAGGGCCAGGGAGTCTACGAGGACCGGACGCAGCTCGCCAAAGTCCTGGGCATGCCGGAGGGGCGCGTGCGGGTGGTGCAGGTCTCCAACGGCGGTGCCTTCGGCGGCAAGGAAGACCTTTCGGTCCAGGGGCACGCCGCGCTGTGCGCCTGGCGGCTGGGCCGGCCCGTCCGGATCGTTTTGAACCGGGAAGAGTCGATCCGGATGCACCCCAAACGCCATCCGCTCCAGATGGACTATGCCCTGGCCTGCGACGCCGAGGGCAGGCTGACGGCCCTGCGGGCCAACATCGTGGGAGACACCGGCGCCTACGCGTCGGTGGGGATGAAGGTGTTGGAGCGAGCCGCCGGCCACGCCACCGGCGCCTACCACGTTCCGGCGGTCGACATCGTCAGCACTGCCGTCTACACCAACAACATCCCCAACGGGGCCATGCGTGGGTTCGGCGTCAACCAGGTCACCTTCGCCATGGAGAGCTGTGTGGACGAGCTGTGCGAGCAAGGGGGCTTCGACCGCTGGCAGCTTCGCTACGACAACGCCGTCCGCGACGGTTCTCTCACCGCCACCGGGCAGCGGGTCGCATCCGGAGCGGGCGTGCGCGCGACCCTGCTGGCCGTCAAACAGGAGTTCGAGGCCGCCCGCTGCGCCGGGATCGCCTGCGGCATCAAGAACACCGGCATCGGCAACGGCATGCCGGACTCTGCCCGGGTGCGAATCGAAGTCCTCCCGGGCGGTCGGGTCGTGGTCCACCACGGCTGGACCGAGATGGGGCAGGGCGTCCACACCATGGCTCTGCAGACCTTCTGTGAAGAGACGGGAGTCGACCCCGCCGCCGTGCGGGTGGTCGTCGACACCGTGGCCGAGGCTCATGCGGGCATGACCACGGCCTCGCGGGCCACGTCGCTGGTGGGCAACGCCATCATCGACGCCTGCAAAGCGCTGAAGAAAGACCTCGAGAGATCATCGCTGGAGCAGCTGGCGGGCCGCGTCTACCGAGGGGAATGGACCGTCGACTGGACCACCAAGCCGGGATCGGAAAAGGGCGGCGAAATCCGGACCCACTACTCCTACAGCTACGCCACCCAGGTGGTCACCCTGGACGACGAGGGGCGCGTCGAGCGCGTCACCGCCGCCCACGACGCCGGCAAGATCTTCAATCCCCACCTGTTCGAAGGCCAGATCGAAGGCTCGATCCACATGGGATTGGGCTATGCACTGAGCGAGGACTTCCCCCAGGAAGGCGGACGGCCGAAGAGCACCCACCTGCGCAAGATGGGGATCCTGCGGAGCCGCCAGATGCCCGAGGTCCGGATCATCGGCGTCGAGGTGCCCGACCCGTACGGACCCTACGGCGCCAAGGGCGTCGGCGAGATCGGACTGGTGCCCACGGCCGCCGCGGTGGCCAACGCGCTGTTCCAGTTCGACGGCCGGCGGCGGCACCGGCTTCCGATGAGGGTGGAGAACGCACCCTCCTCCACCTCCAGGTAGCTGGACAGCCTCAAGACGTCAACAGGTCTCCGTGCGGTTGCCCGGGGACGAACTCGCCGTCTCGGACCAGCACCCGGCCCCGCAGGACTGTGTGACACAGACGGCCCTTCTGCTCGAGCCCCTCGTAGGGAGTGAAGTCGGCGTTGCCGTGCATGTGATCGGCCGAAACGAGACCGGCGGGACGGGGGTCCCAGATCACCAGATCGGCGTCTTTGCCGACCTCGATCGAACCCTTCCGGTCGTCGATGCCGAAGATCCTCGCCACATCGCCCGCCAGCAGCCGGACCATCTCCTCCAGAGAGATCCGGCCCCGCTCCACCCCGTAGGTGTAGAGCATGGCCAGCCGGTTCTCCACCCCCGGCAGGCCGTTGGGAACGCTGCAAAAGGAGTGCCGGTGACGGTCCTTTTGCGCGCTGGTGAAAGGGCAGTGATCGGTGCCGACGGCGTCCACGCTCCCGTCCCGCACAGCCTCCCAGAGTGCGGCGGCGTCCTCGGCGCGGCGCAAAGGGGGCGTGGTGATCCAGCGATGCCCGTTGGCGCCATGATATTTCTCTTCGTCCAGGACCAGATACTGGGGGCAGGTCTCCAGATAGACGCGGACGCCCCGCTCCCGTGCCCGCAGGGTCGCCTCCAGCCCGGCCCGGCTGCTGACGTGAACCACGTAGAGTCGCGCCTCCAACTCGCCCGCGATCCGGGTGGCGTTCTCGACGGCCAGGGATTCCGCCTCGGAAGGACGGCTCCGGGCGTGGAAGATGGGCGCCTGCTCGCCGCGCTCCACGTGCCGGCGCGTCAGACGCGAGACGGTCTCGTCGTCTTCGGCGTGCAGCATCAGCAGGCCGCCCTCCGCGTCGACGGTGCCCAGGAGGCGACGAAACTGCTCCCAGCCGATCATCATCCCCTGCTCTTTGTAGGTGGTGAAGGCCTTGAAACTGTTGAACCCGCGGGCCACGAGTCCCGGGATCTCGCGCAGACGCCGATCCGGTTGGTCGGTCACGTTGACGTGGATGCCGAAGTCGACGTGGCTCTTTCCCCGCGCCGCCTCCAGGCGATCTTCCAGGGATTCCTCCAGCGTCTGACCCGGCGCCTGCACCGTGAAGTCGAGGATCGTGGTCGTGCCGCCGCAGGCCGCGGCGATCGAGCCGGACTCGAAGTCGTCGGCCGAATGCGTGTCTTTGATGGGGATACCCATGTGGGTATGCGGATCGATGCCGCCGGGCAGGACCAGCTTGCCGCCGGCGTCGATGACCTCTCGGGCGGCCCGGCGGCTCGGCCCGTCCGTCACCGCGGCTATCCGCCCGTTCCGCACGCCCACGTCCGCCCGGCGAACACCGTCGGGAGTGACCACCTCGCCGGCGTGGATCAGCAGGTCCAGCTTCCAGTCGTCCATCGGTCCCCCGCTCACGATCCAGCCGGCAGGCCCGTGCGCCGGTTGAACTCCCCGATTCGGGCGTCCAGCGGCGCCGCGCAGGCCTGGATCCTGCTCCAGTAGTCTCGATCGTGCCACTGCGATTCGAGTTCCTCGACCGACCGGCCCTGCTGTTCGACCCAGGTGAAGTATTTCAGGTTGTGAATCCGCCTGCGGCTGCGAGCGGTCAGCTCCAGCATGTGGGCGGTCCCCTCCCCGAGCAGGTAGCGCTGGTAGGCCGAGTGGGAATTTTCTCGGGACCAGGGGCCTGCTTCGGTCTCCAGTTCCTCCAGGCGGCTTCCGTACATCTCCATCGAGTCGGTGGCCACGGTCATGACGATGTCGGTCCGGCCCAGCCGGTAGTATTTGGCGAACTTGATGCAGGCCAGCAAATTGGCGATGCTCGAGATGCCCAGCTGGGGGAGCTGCTCCACCACCCGGGCTGCAACTCCCTGCTCGGCCAGATACTGCTGTCCAGCTTCTTCGTTGAAGAGCCGCATCAGGCGCAGGACCGCCTCGTCGTCGACGGCGATCACCAGGTCCGTGTTGCGGACGTTGTGGATCCAGGGGACGTGCTTGTCCCCGATCCCCTCGATCCGGTGCGAGCCGAAGCCGTTGCACAGCAACGTCGGGCACTGCAAGGCCTCGCAGGCCGCGAGTCTGCTCGAGGGAAAGTGCTGCTTCAGGAAGTCGCCCGAAGCCAGCGTGCCGGCTGAGCCCGTGGCCAACACGAGTCCTGCGAAGCGCGGGCCGTCCCCGATCCCGTCGAGCACCTCTTTCATCGCGTGGCCAGTGACTTCGTAGTGCCAGAGGTAGTTTCCGAACTCCTCGAACTGGTTGAAGACGTGGAGGTTCTCCCCCGAGCGTCTCAACTCTGCGCACTTGTCGAAGATCTCCTTCACGTTGCTCTCGGAGCCGGGCGTCTTGATCACGCTGCCGGCCACCGTCTCCAGCCACTCGAACCGTTCCCGGCTCATCCCTTCGGGCAGCACCGCCACCGACTGGCATCCCAGCAGGTTGGAGTCGTAGGCTCCTCCCCGGCAGTAGTTGCCCGTGGAGGGCCAGACCGCCTTCTGTCGCGTCGGATCGAAACGGCCCATCACCAGTGGCGGCACCAGACAGCCGAAGGCGGCCCCGACCTTGTGGGCTCCGGTGGGGAACCACTTGCCCACCAGGCTCACGACGCGGGCTTCGACGCCGGTCAACTCCGGGGGGAATTCCAGCGTGTTGACGGGACCGAAGCCGCCGCCCCTGGGCGTCGGTTCGTTGTGCCAAGTGATCCGGAACAGGTTGAGCGGGTGCAGGTCCCAGAGTCCAATCTCCGGCAGTCTCTCCCGGATTCTCCGGGGGACGAGCCGCGGGTGCCTCTGCTGAGCCAGGGTGGGGATCACGACCCCCAGTTCGGCCGCCTGCCCGGCTGCGCGGGAAAGAATCTGCTGATCGCCGGCGCTAAGATCGATCATAGCGGGCTCCTCCGGAGGCGTTCGGGTCCAGCGGCCAGGCCCTCCAGCACGTCCCTGGCGCGCTCGAAGTCCGGCTCGACGGGCTGCCCCTCGTCCCCCATCCGCCGGACCGACTCCATCACCCCCGGGATGTCCTTCAAGCCGTTGCCGGTGTTGAGGACCACGATCCTCTCCTCCGGGTCGACGAGCTTCCTTTCCCGGGCTTCGAGAAGGCCGGCAAAGGCGGCCGCGCCGGCGGGTTCGGCGAAGACCCCCGCCGCCCGCGCCAGAGAGGGGATGGCCGCCAGGATCTGCTCGTCGCTGACGGTGACGAAGGCTCCGCCCGACTGCCGGACGGCGGCCAGGGCCTTGAGCCGGTCGCGCGGCAGGCCGACACAGATGCTGTCGGCGACGGTCCGGGCCGCAATGGGACTCTTGGTCAGGACATCCTCCCCCGTTTCCCAGGCTGCGGCGAGGAAGTTGCTCCCCTCGGCCTGCACGCCGATCAGCCGCGGCAGCCGGTCGGTCCAGCCCAGGGCTTTCAGATCCCGCATGCCCTTGAACAGACCGCCGATGATGCAGCCGTCGCCCACGCTGACCAGCAGCGCGTCGGGCGCTCGCCAGTCCAACTGCTCGCAGATCTCGAATGCGGCGGTCTTTTTCCCCTCGCTCATGTACGGGTTGAAGCCCGTGCTGCGGTTGTACCAGCCGTATTCGGCGGAGGCCCGCAGGCAGAGGTCGAAGGCCTCGTCGTAGGTCCCCTTCACCAGCAGCACCGTCGCGCCGTAGGCGAGCAGCTGGGCCAGTTTGGCGGCAGGCGCCGTTTCCGGCACGAAGATCACGCAAGGCTGTCCGGTCCCCGCACAGATTCCTGCCAGCGCAGCCGCCGCGTTTCCCGTGCTGGCGGTGGTGAGGACATCCGCTCCCGCCTCGCGGGCCTTGACGGCGGCCACGGCGCTGGCCCGGTCTTTCAGGGAGCCGGTCGGCTGGAGGCCCTCGTCCTTGACCCAGACGTGCTCGAGCCCCAGCCGGCGCCGCAGGTCCGGCAGGGGGTAGATCGGTGTGCCTCCGACCGCCGCCGGCGGAAACGGGCTGTCCGGCCGAACCGGCAAAAGCGCCCGGTAGCGCCGAATGGTCCGATCGCGGCAGGCCTGCATCTCTTCCCGGCTCAACGTGGCTGCGATCCGGTCGTAGTCGTAGGCGACCTCGAGAATCCCCTCATTGCCGTGCTCGGGACAGACGTAGGCGAGTTCGTCCGGCTGGTAGCGCCGCTGGCAGATCAGACATTCCAGGTGCAGGACGTGTTTCACGGCAGAATCTGGGTACCCGCCTCCCCTTTCAGCGCCCGTGCCGCGTTCCCGGGGCTGGTGATGATTGCCCGCTCGCCCCCCTTCTCCAGGAAGTCGATCACACCTCGAATCTTGGGCCCCATGCTCTCGGCGGGAAAGTGCACTCCCTCGGCCAGATAGGCCCGGGCCTCCTGCAGGGTCATCGTGTCGATCCACTTCTGATGGGGCTTGCCCAAGTTCAGCGCCACTTTCTCGACGTTCGTGGTGATGACCAGCAGCCGGGCGTCCACGGCCGAAGCCAGGAGAGCGGCGGTGAGGTCTTTGTCGATGACCGCCCCCACTCCATGCAGCTGGCCCTCCTCGTCGGCAACCACGGGAATCCCGCCGCCGCCGGACGCAATCGTCACGACACCCGAATCCAGCATGGCCCGGATCGCCTCGATCTCCACGATTCGCACGGGACGGGGCGAGGCCACGACGCGCCTCCACCCCCGGGCGGGCTCCTCCGCCACGTTCCACCCGTCGCGCCCGGCCTCGGCCTGGCCCGTGCGCGCGCCCTGCAGCGGCGCCGCCAGCATCGCCGCCGTGACGGCGACGGCCGCCAGGGCGAGACGCGGGAGACGCGGGTCGAGACGCGATTGCGGGGCGAGGGGAGACACGGAACGGGGGGTCATGAGCGAGGGTTTTCGGGCCTATTTAGTCGGTACTGTGGCAGACATAACTCTGACGAACGGATCCCGTCGAG
>JBFGHG010000164.1:0-6648 GCA_041578395.1 Acidobacteriota bacterium | reverse complement strand
TGCACCGGCGGCGAGGCGGGCCGTCAGTTGGACACGGCCGCGTTCGAGACCCTCATGCACGACCTTGCACGCGCCTGGAACGAAGGCGACGCCGCCCGGGCCGCCGAGTGCTTCACCGAGGACGCCGTCTACTCGGAACCACCCGACAAGCAGCTCCTTCGGGGCCGTGCCGCCCTCTTCGAGTTCTTTGGCGGCGAGGCCGGCCGGGAGGGGGAAATGACGATGGTCTGGCACCATCTCGCATTTTCGCCCGAGAGCGGAGTCGGGTTCGGCGAGTTCTCGTTCACCTACGGGACGACGGCGCACGGCGTGACCGTGGTCCGGCTCCGGGACGGCAAGATCGCCAACCGGCGCGAGTACTGGTACGAGTCGGAGCTGTCCTGGCCGGAGTTCGTGGCGGCCAACCCCTTTTGAGACGAAGAATGCGTCTGGCGGCGATCTACGACATTCACGGCAACCTCCCGGCGCTGCAGGCCGTTCTGGACGAGATCCGGAAAGAAGGGGTCGATCAGGTGGCCGTGGGAGGCGACGTCGTTCCCGGTCCGATGCCGGGAGACTGCTTGTCGGTCCTCCAGGACCTTTCCGTCCCGGTTCACTTCCTCCGGGGCAACGGAGAGTCGGACGTTCTGGCGGCCCGCCGCGGCGAAGAACTGGTCCGAGTCCCCCCCGCTTTTCGAGAGGTGATCCGCTGGACCGCCCGGCAGCTCCCGGCGGAGCAGCTCGACCGGCTCGCAGCCTGGCCTCTCACCCGGCGGTTGGAGGTCCGGGGCTGGGCCGGGTGCTGTTCTGCCACGCGACGCCGCGCGACGACAACGAGATCTTCACCCGCAGGACGCCGGAGCCGCGTCTGCTTCCCGTCTTCGAAGACACGGGTGCCCCACTGGTGGTCTGCGGCCACACCCACATGCAGTTCGACCGGCGGATCGGAAAGGTGCGGGTGGTCAATGCCGGCAGCGTGGGGATGCCGTTCGGGCAGCCGGGCGCGCACTGGGCTTTGCTGGACCGCGGGGATATCCAGTTGAAGCGCACTCACTACGATCTCGAGGCCGCCGCGGCGAGAATCCGCGTCACCCGGTACCCCGCGCATTTCGACGTGCAGCGGCTTCCCACGGAAGAAGAGATGCTGGAGGTGTTCGAGGCGGCGGCGCTGGCGTAGCCGAGGGGCCCGGCCGCGATCACGCCTCCTCCGCCAGCGGACTCCTTCGCAACACGGCCGCGATCGCCTCGCGGGCCTGCAGCGTCAGCGAGAGCAGCGCCGGCACCAGAAAGAGCGTGAAGACCGTCGACACCACCAGTCCGCCCACCACCACGCTGCCCAGCCCCCGGTACAGCTCCGAGCCCGCCCCGGGAAAGAGCACCAGCGGCAGCATCCCGAAGACGCTGGTGGAGACGCTCATGAAGATGGGCCGGATGCGGTTGGAGACCGAACGGGTGATGGCTTCCTGGATGGGCGCGCCGTCCTCGCGGATGTGGTTGAGCGACTGGTGCACGATCAGGATGGCGTTGTTGACCACCGTCCCCACCAGGATGACGAAGCCCAGCATGGTCAGCACGTCCAGCGGCTGGTAGGTGAACTGGTTGAGTACCGCCAGCCCCAGGATGCCGCCCAGACCCGCCAGCGGCACGCTGAACATGATCACGAACGGGTAGAGGAAGCTCTCGAACAGGGCCGCCATCAGCAGATAGGTGATTACCAGGGCCAGCAGCAGGTTCCACTGAATCTCGCGGCCCGTCTCGGTCAGTTTGTCGGCGCTGCCGCTGAGCCAGGCCTGGTAGAGCCCGCCCAGCCGGCCCTCCCGCTCCAGCGGGCCCAGGATATCCTCCCGGATGGTGTTCATGGCCGACTCCAGCGCGGTCGTCTCGTCGGGGGTGAAGCGGATGGTGATGACGCGCTGGCGCTCGCGGTGGTTGATCTGCGTGGGCCCGCTGGCCTGCTCGATCTCGGCCACCGAACCGAGCGTCACCAGGCCCCCCCGCGGCGAGGCCAGGGGCAGGTCGGCCAGCAGATGGGTGCGGCGCGCCACGCTCTCGTCGACGCCCACCCGCAGGTCGATCTCCTTGCCCTCGTACTGGAAGTCGCTGGCCTTGGCGCCGTCCACCAGGGCACTGACGGCGAAGGCCAGCTCGCGGTTGCTCACCCCCAGTTCGGCCGCCCGCTTGCGCTGCGTGATCACCCGGATCTCTGGGTTGCCCAGATCGAGGCTGGGGATGGGGCGGGCCTGCCCGCTGGGGAACTGTTCGCCGATCTGAAAGAACACGTCCCGCCCCAGCGCCAGCAGCTGATCCAGGTCGGGCCCCGTCAGCTCGATGTCGATGTTGCGGCCTTCGTCGATCCCGCGCTGGAAGATGCTCGACTGCGTGATCACCACCAGCGTCCCCGGCAGCTCGCCCGACAGGTCCTGCAGGGTGGGGATCAGCTCGCGGACGCGCAAGGGGTCGCGCACCTTGAAGCCGGTGAAGGCCCGGTCGGCCAGCGCCACGAAAAAGAAGTTCTCCAGGCCGCCCCCCGGTTGGCTCTGCGCCTCTGCCGAGCCCGGAGCACTGGTCCAGAGCGGGCGCAAGGCCCGGTCGAACGGCCGCCGCAGCTCGGCCACTTCGTCCACGTTGTAGCCGGGCGGAGGCAGCACCAGGCCGATGATGAAGTTCTGGTTGCCGATGGGGAGGTACTCGGTGTCGGGAAGCAGCAGCCAGCCGAGGCCCAGCGACAGGACCGGCAGCAGCAGGACTACGGCCACCCGGCGCACCACCGAACGGTTGATCCACGCCACCGAGCCCGTCACCCCGCGCTGGAACGCACCGCCGATACGGCCCAGGCCCCAGCCCCGGGCCTTCTTGCCGCCGCTGCCTCCCAGGATCTTGGCCGACAGGCTGGGGATCACCGTGATCGAGATCAGCAGGCTCAGCGCCACCGCACAGCTGATGGCGATGGCGATGTCGCCGAACAGCTGACCCACCTCGGCTTCGATGAAGGGGACGGGGAGGAACACGGCCACCGTGGTGAGCGTGCTGGCCAGCACGGCCCCCCACACCTGGCGGGCGCCGTCCAGGGCAGCTTGAAAGCGGCGCTTGCCCATCTGCCGGTGCCGGTAGATGTTCTCCAGCACCACGATGGAGTTGTCCACCACCATGCCCACGGCGAAGGCCAGCCCGGCCAGGCTGACCACGTTCAGGGTTCGGCCGAACCAGAGCATCGTCATGAAGGTCCCCACCACGCTGATGGGGATGGCCACCGCCACGATCAGGGTGCTGGTGAAGCTCCTGAGGTAGATCAGCAGCACCAGGATGGCCAGCACACCGCCCACCGCCAGCGACTGCTGCACCAGCGAGATGGCGCTGCTGATGTACTCGGTCTCGTCGTAGACCTGGCGCAGCACCAGGCCGCGGGGCTCGAGCAGCTCCCGGTTGAGGCCGTCCACCGCCAGCCGCAGGCCGGCCATCACGTCCAGCGTGTTGGCACCCGTACGGCGGATCGCGTTCAGGGCGATGATCTCCTCGCCGAAGCCGTACACCCGGGCCGCCGGTTTCTGGAATCCCAGCTCCGCCCGGGCCACGTCGCGCAGGTAGACGGGGATGCCGTTCCGGACCGTGACGACGAGGTTCTCGATGTCGGAGGCGCTCTCGTATTCCCCCACGGTGCGGACCACGTAGCGGCGCTTTCCTTCCGAAAAGTCGCCGCCGCTGTAGTTGCGGTTTTCCCGGTCCAGCGCTTCCGCCAGTTGGTTGAGCGTGATTTCGCGGGCGGCCAGCTTCACCGGGTCGACCAGCACCTGCATCTCCCGCTCGCGCCCGCCGAAGATGTTGGAGCCAGCCACTCCCTCCACCCGTTCCAGCTCCGGTTTGACGAAGTCGTCCACGAAGTCGTAGAGGGTGGCGATGGAGCCTTCGAAGGAGCCGCCCTCGGCGCGGGTGAGGATGAACCAGGCGATGGCGTTCTCGTTGACGTCCACGCTCGAGATGATCGGCTTGTCGGCGTCGGCGGGGTACTGGGGCACCTGCTCCAGCCGGTTGGAGACCCGCAGCACGGCGTTGTCCAGGTCGGTCCCGGCGGGGAAGGTGATGGAGATGGTTCCCATGCTGTCGGCGCTGGAGCTCTCCATCTTCAGCATGCCCTCCAGCGACTTCAGCTGCTCCTCCTGTTCGTCGACGATCTCCCGCTCCACCTCCGCCGGACTGGCCCCCGGCCAGACTGTGGTCACGGTGATCACCGGTTCCTCGACGTTGGGGGTGAGCTGCACGGGGATGCGGGTCAGCGCCAGGACGCCGAACAGGACCAGCAGGATGACGGCCACGGCCGTGCTGACCGGAAAACGAATCGACGACTCGATCAGTTTCATGGCAAGGCGTACTCCAGTGGCTCGGCCGTCACGGCCTGTCCCGGGCGGAGGCGCTCGTTGCCGCGGGTGATCACCCGGTCACGCGCCGCCACCGGGCCGTTGACCTCCACCCAGTCCCCGATTCCCAGCCCGCTGTCGACCTCCACCTGGCGTACCGTTCCTCCCTCTCCCAGCAGGTAGACGAACTCCTGCTCCCCCTGGCGCACGATGGCGTCCTTGGGAACGATCGTCACTTCGCGGGTGCCGCCCAGCGCCAGCGTCACCAGGGCCACCATGCCCACCGCAATGCGAGGGTCGGGCCGGGACAGGGCCAGACGGACCGGGAAGGTGCGCGACTGGGGGTCGGCGCGCGGAATCACCGCGGCGACCGGCAGACGGAGGCGCAGGTCCGCGATCGCCTCGAAGCGCACGCCGGCGCGGCGGCTCCGATTCAATTGCACGACGTAGCGCTCGGGAACGGGGACCTCGATCTCGAGTTCCTCGGTGGCCATCAGTTCCACCACCCCTCCGCCTTCTTCCAGCCACTCGCCCACCTGGGTCAGCTCTCGAACCACCACGCCCGGGAAGGGAGCCACGATCACGGAGCGGTCGATGTCCTCCTGCAGCCGGGCGATCTCGGCCTCGAGGCGCTCGATGCGCCGGGCCAGGGCCTGCTGCTCGAAGTCGGCGTCGTCCAGCTGCTGGCGGCTGAACACGCCCCGGTCGAACAGCTGCCGGGCGCGCCCCAGGTTGCGCTCGGCCAGCGCCAGCCGCGTACGGTCCTCCTCCAGCTGGGCGCGGGCGGCCTCCAGGTCGAGCCGCAGCCTCTGGTCGCGCAGGCGGGCGACCACCTGGCCTCGCTCGACCCGCTCTCCGGAGCGTACCGGATACTCCAGCACCAGGCCGGAGACCTCGCCCGCCACCGTGCTGACCCGGCGGGCCACCACGGTGGCCGGCAGTTCGACCGTCTGGCTGACCGCGTGGCTGCGGGCCTCCGAGTAGCGGATCGCCGCGGGCCGGTCCGGCTGGGCGCCCACCGTAGGTGCCGCCGCCGGCAGAAACAGCAGCAGCGGGGCAATCGACCGCCCGCGGCGGAGACTCCGGAGAATCTGGAACTTCACCTTGCGGCGAGTATAGCCGATTCATTCGCGGGCTTTCGAAGGTGGTGTAGAATTCCGCACGGGCGGACGAGAGGCGTTCCGGGGGGCACAGATTTCAATGGATGCCGATCAGTGGAGCCGGATCAAGTGGCTCTTCGAGCGGCTCGTCGAGGACGAGCCGGACGACCCGGCGGTATTCCTGGAGGAACTCTGTCCCGAAGACCCGAGCCTGAGGCAGGAAGCGCTCGAGCTCTTCCAGCACCACTCCTCCCCCGATGGCGGCCTGGCCGATCCCGTCTGGAACGTCGCCGACGCCTGGAACGGCGAAGAGCCCACCGCCAGCAAGGGCGCGAACGAGCCGCTCCCGCCTCTCCCCTCTGCCTTCACCCCGCCTCGCGAGCTGATGGACGGCCGCCTCCAGGTACAGCACTCCCTGGGACGCGGCGGGATGGGGGAAGTCTACCTGGCCCACGATACGCTGCTGAAGCGAAAGGTGGCGGTCAAGTTCCTGGTGGGGGATCCGACCCGCGAAAGGGCCGCCCGGGAGCGGCTGCGGCGCGAAGCCCGGTCGGCGGCCGCCCTGGATCATCCCTACGTCTGTAAGGTCTACGAGGTGGGGGAAGCCGACGGCGTCGACTTCATCGTGATGGAGTACGTCGAGGGGCAGACGATGGCCGCCCAGCTGCGCGAGGGTCCCCTCCCCGTGGAACAGGCCCTGCGGGTGGGGCTGGAGGTGGCCGAGGCGCTGGCGGCCGCCGAGCGCAGCGGCATCCTGCACCGCGATCTGAAGCCGGGCAACCTCATCCTGACCCGCGACGGGCACGTCAAGGTGATGGACTTCGGCCTGGCCAAACGGCTGGAAGCCGCCGACGACGAACCCACCCAGGGTTTGACCCGCGAAGGGACCACGCTGGGCACGCTGGCCTACATGTCGCCCGAGCAGGCGCTGTCCAAGCCGCTGGACGGCCGCTCGGACATCTTTTCTTTCGGAATCGTCCTCTACGAGCTGATCACCGGGGTGCATCCCTTTCAGAAGACGCACCCGCTGGAGACGATCAGCGCCATCTTGCGGGAAGTCCCGCCGCCGCTTTCCGAGCACGTCGAGGTTCCCGAGCAGGTGGAATCGGTGGTGTTGCGGATGTTGGCCCGGGATCCGGACGAGCGTCCCCAGTCGGCGGCCGAGATCAAGCTGATGCTCAGTGAGATCCTGGGCTACTCCTCGGGATACAGCGGCG
>JBFGHG010000163.1:0-6651 GCA_041578395.1 Acidobacteriota bacterium | reverse complement strand
GGCGCGGCCTTCCAGGCCGTGATTCGGTCTCAGAATCGCGGGCAGGATGCCCGCGCCACCCCCGGCCCCCTGTGGCGCGGCCTTCCAGGCCGTGATTCGGCCTAAAAATCGCGGGCAGGATGCCCGCGCCACCCCCGGCCCCTCGTGGCGCAGCCTTCCAGGCCGTGATTCGGTCTCAGAATCGCGGGCAGGATGCCCGCGCCACCCCCGGCCCCTCGTGGCGCGGCCTTCCAGGCCGTGATTCGGCCTCAAAATCGCGGGCAGGATGCCCGCGCCACCCCCGGCCCCCTGTGGCGCGGCCTTCCGGGCCGTGATTCGGTCTCAGGATCACGGGCAGGATGCCCGTGCCACCGTGCCGGGCGGAGCGGCCAGCTTCTCGACGACGGCGCGCTGCTGCATGTCCCGCAGGATGGCCTGCCCGTCCAGGCTCTTCTCGATTTCCTGGATGGCCGACAGGCGGGCCCGGGTCTCGGGATGCTTCGGGACGAACAGCGAACAGCAGTCCTGGTCCGGCCGGATGGAGATCTCGTAGGTCCCGATGCGCCGGGCCAGCGCGACGATCTCCTCCTTGTCGTCGCCGATCAGCGGCTGGAACACGGGCAGCCGGGCCACGCTGGAGACGACCGCCAGATTGTCCAGCGTCTGCGAGGCGACCTGCCCGATGCTGTCTCCCGTCACCAGCGCCTTGGCCCTCTCGCGGCGGGCGATCCGCTGGGCCGCGCGCAGCATCAGGCGGCGGTAGAGGATCACGCGCGTCTCGGGAGGGGTGAGGGCCACGATGCGGCGCTGCGCCTCGGCGAAGGGGACCAGGTATAGGACCGAGCGGAACTGGTAGCGGGACAGCTCGCTCACCAGCTCGCGGACCTTCTCCTGCGATTCCGGCGTGGTGTGCGGAAAGCTGTGGAAGTGGGCGAAGACGACCCGGCAGCCCCGCCGGATCATCTTGTAGGCGGCCACCGGCGAATCGATTCCCCCCGAGATCAGCACCACCACTTTGCCGGCCGAGGAGACCGGCAGTCCGCCCGGGCCGGCCAGACGGTCGAAGTAGAGGAAGGCCCGGCGGTCCACCACGTGCACGTAGCAGGTCAGGTCGGGGTCGCGCAGCTGCACCCGCTTGCCGGTCTTCTCGCGGATCAGCGCCCCCAGCTGCTCGTTCATGTAGGGGGAGTCCATGGGAAACTTCTTGTCGGCCCGGCGCGAGTGGATCTTGAACGTCTCGAAGCCGCTGCGCCGGCTCACCAGTTCCCAGAGCGCTCCCTTCATCGCCTCCAGCTCGGCGGGACAGGCCCAGGCGGGCGAGTAGCTGGCGATGCCGAAGACGTTTTCGAGGCGCGCCACGATCTCCTCCACCGGGGAGTCGGACCGCAGCTGCACCACCAGCCGGCCGAAGAGCCGGTGCACCGACCCGAAAGGCAGCCCCTCCAGCGCCCGTTCGATGTTGCGGCAGAGAAGACCCTCGAAGTAGGCGCGGTTCTTCTTCTTGAGCGCGATCTCATGGTAGTGGCACAGGATGAAGCGCTGCATGCGAGCCGTTATTATAGCCTGTGGTGGCACGGGCATCCTGCCCGTGATTCCGGGGTTCGACATGAGGATCACGGCCGGGAAGGCCGTCCCACTCAGGGAGTTGACATGCGCAGGTACTGGATGCCGTGGATTTTCGTTGCCGCAGTAGGCACGCTGGCCGCCCAGAGCGTGGCGGTCCAGCGGCTGACCGTCGACCAGATCATGGAGGGAGAAGACTTCGTGGGCGTTTCGCCGTCACAGGTCCGCTGGGACGGAGCGGGCGAAAAGCTCTACTTCCGCTGGCGGGAGCCCGGGGAGACGGGCGAGCAGAGCACCTACGTCATCGGCAGGGACGGCACGGGCCTGCAGAAGCTGACCGAGGAAGAGGCGGAGCAGAGCGCCTGGCCGCGGGGCGGGGAGTGGGACCGGGAGCGGCGCCGGTTGCTGTTCGAACAGGAAGGCGACCTCTGGCTGCTCGAGCGCGACGGCGCCCGCCGAAAACTCGTCCAGACGCAGCAGCCGGAGTCCGATCCTCACTTCTCGGCCGACGAGCGGGCGGTCTTCTTCACCGCCGGCGACAACCTGTTCCGGCTCCCCCTGGACGAGGGCCGGCTGCAGCAGATCACCGACTTCCGCAAGGGCTCCAAGCCGGAGGAGAAAGAGAAGAAGGGGAGCGAGAAGTTCCTGCAGGAGCAGCAGGAGCAGCTCTTCGAAGAGTTCTCGGGAGACAAGAAAGAGCAGCGCGAAAAGGCCAAGAAACGCCGCGAGGAGCGCGACGCGCGCGCCGTCTGGTTCGGGGAGAAGGAGTCGGTGTCGGACCTGCGCATCTCCCCCGACGAGAAGTACGTGACCTTCGAGGTCAACGAGCCGGCGGCCGAGGCCCGGCGGACGGTCGTGCCCGACTACGTGACCGAGGACGGCTACGTGAAGGACCTGCCGGCCCGGGACAAGGTGGGAGACGACCGCGCCAAGACCCGCCTGGGCGTCTACGAGGTGGAGTCGGGAAAGGTCTCCTGGGTGGAGGCGGCCGAGGGCGCGGCGGGGATCATCGGGCCCCGCTTCAGCCGCGACAGCGGGCGGGCGGTGGTCTGGACGGTTTCGTCGGGCTATGAAAAGCGCACCCTGCTCGAACTGGACCCGGCCACCGGAGAGACCCGCGAGCTGGACGTGCTGGAGGACGAGGCCTGGATCGGCGGACCCGCCGCCTTCACCTTCGGCTGGATGCCGGGGGGCGAGGCCCTGTACTTCGTGTCGGAGAAGACCGGGTATGCTCACCTGTACGTCGTCGATCGGGAGGAGGGCGCCCAAGCCCAGCCACTCACCGGCGGCGAGTGGGAGGTCCACTCCGTCGAGCTGTCCCACGACGAGCAGAGCTTCTACCTGACGACCAGCGAGGTACATCCCGGCGAGCGGCACTTCTACCGGCT
Source organism: Acidobacteriota bacterium (assembly GCA_041578395.1). Lineage (GTDB taxonomy): Bacteria > Acidobacteriota > UBA6911 > RPQK01 > JANQFM01 > JBFGHG01. The sequence goes on along the minus strand of JBFGHG010000163.1, from coordinate 3,721 downwards.
CTCCCTGGACGGCAGCGAGAAGGTGCGCCTGACCTCCATGGAGGGGGCCAACGACGTGGAGCTGTCGCCGGACGAGCGCTTCCTCGCCATCCGCCATTCCTACAGCAACCGGCCGCCCGAGCTGTACGTCCAGGAGAACCGCCCGGACGCGGAGGCCCGCCGGCTCACCACCTCGATGACCGAGGAGTTTCGCGCCTACCCCTGGCGGGTCCCCGAGCTGGTCCGCATCCCGGCCCGCGACGGCGCCCGGCCCTGGGCCCGCTTCTACCGGCCCGAGCAGCCCGCTCCGGGCCGTCCGGCGGTGATCTTCGTGCACGGCGCCGGTTACCTGCAAAACGCCCACAAGCGCTGGAGCAGCTACTACCGCGAGTACATGTTCCACCACCTGCTGGCCGAGCACGGCTATCACGTGCTGGACATCGACTACCGGGGCAGCGCCGGCTACGGCCGCGACTGGCGCACCGCCATCTACCGCCACATGGGGGGCAAGGACCTGACCGACCAGGTGGACGGCGCCCGCTGGCTGATCGAGCAGCACGGCGTCGACCCGGCCCGCATCGGCATCTACGGCGGCAGCTACGGCGGCTTCATTACGCTGATGGCGATGTTCACCGAAGCGGACGTGTTCGCGGCCGGCGCCTCGCTGCGTCCCGTGACCGACTGGGCCCACTACAATCACTGGTACACCAGCCGGATCCTCGAGCAGCCGCAGGACGACGCCGAGGCGTACGAGCGCAGCTCTCCGATCTACTTCGCCGAGGGGCTGAAGGGAGCACTGCTGATCTGCCACGGGATGATCGACGTCAACGTCCACTTCCAGGACACGGTACGGCTGGCCCAGCGGCTGATCGAGCTGCGCAAGGAGAACTGGGAAGTGGCGATCTACCCGGTCGAAGGCCACGGCTTCCGCAACGCCACCAGCTGGGCCGACGAGTACAAGAGGATCTTCCGGCTCTTCGAACAGAACCTGAAGTAGCCGTCCGAGCGTGGGACGGGCTGTTCGATTCCGAACGCCGGGCCGCGCTTCTGCTCCCTCCCTGTCGGCGGAAAAAATACGAGTAGGCAGGGGTTTGCCTGCCAGGCGCCGGGAATGGCACCGGGGCTGCTGGGGGGTGTGGCGGAGAACGCCTGCATGCAAGCCTTCAACGAGATTCGATTCGCCCTGCGGACGCTGTGGCGAGAACCCCGCTTCAGCTTCGTGGCCATTGTCACTCTGGCGCTGGGAATCGGGGCCTCGGCCTCGGTCTTCGCCGTCCTGCACACGGTGCTGCTGCAACCCCTGCCCTACGCCGATGCCGACCGCCTGGTCATCGCGGTCGAAAACTGGCAGTCGGAAGGGCCCCCCGGGGAGCTGATCTCCTATCCCGACTGGCTGAACTGGCGGGAAGCGGCCGGCGAGCTGGAAGGGGCGGCCGCCTTCCGGCGCCTGTCGCTCACTCTGACCGCGTCGGGCGGGGCACGCCGGCTGGACGCCGTGCAGGTGTCTTCGGGATTCCTTTCCCTGCTCGGCGTGACGCCGCTGATGGGCCGGGACTTCACACCCGGCGACGAGCGCTACGGGAGCCCGCCGGTCTGCCTGATCAGCCACCGGCTCTGGGTGGACGAGTTCGGCCGCCGGCCGGGCGCGCTGGGACGTACCCTGCCTCTGCACCAGGCCGAGTGTGAGGTCGCGGGCGTGCTTCCGGCCGGGTTCCGCCAGCCGTCGACGCTCCAGCCGGCCGACGTGCTGCTGCCGCTGGTGGTGGGGGGGCCGGACGCCATGACGGAGCAGGGCAGCCGCTGGCTCGGTTTCCTCGGGCGCCTTCGCCGGGGCGCTTCGCTGGAGCAGGCGCGGCAGCGGATCGAGTCCTTGTCCCGGGAGGCCTACCGGGTGTACGAGGATCCCGCGTTCGCGGCCGGCTTCACCCTCGTCCCCCTGCGGGAACGGCTCTTCGGCGACGTCGAACCGGCGCTCTGGCTGCTGCTGGGCGCCGTCCTGACGGTGCTGCTGATCGGCTGCCTGAACGTCTCCAACCTGCTGCTGGCCCGCCACCTGAGCCGCCAGCGCGAATTGGCCGTCCGCACCGCCCTGGGGGCCACCCGCACCCGCATCGCCCGGCACCTCCTGCTGGAGAGCGCCGCGCTGGCTGTGGCCGCCGGGCTGCTGGGCCTGCTGCTGGCGGCCTGGGCCGTGGATTCGATCCATCTCCTGATCCCGCGCCAGCTCCCGCGTTTGGAGGGGCTGGGCATCGACTGGGTGGTGGCCGGGTTCGCGGTCGCCTGCGCCCTGGTCTGTGCGCTGCTGGCGGGCTCGCTGCCGGCGGTTCGCGCTTCCAGCCCGGCGCTGCTCGAGGCGCTGCACGGGTCGCGCACGGACCTCCCCTCCGCCCGAAGCCGCTGGCGGGCGGCGCTGGTGCTGGCCGAAATCACCCTGACGCTGATGCTGCTGGTCGGCTGTGGCCTGGCCGCGGCCAGTCTGTGGCGGCTGGTGCAGGTGGACACCGGCTTTCAGACGGGCGGGGTGCTGGCGGTGGACGTGAACCTGCTGGACGCCGCGACACCCGAGCAGCGCACCCTCTTTTACCAGGACGCGACCCGCGAGCTGGCGGCCTGGCCCGGAGTGGACGCCGTGGGCGTGGTCGACCACCTGCCGCTGACACCCGGCTACAGCCAGGAGACCCGCGAATTGAAGAACTTGATCGAGGGGGCCGGCCAGCGCGGTTCGGAGAAGATCCAGTTTCAAAGAAAGGTCGTCGGCGGCGGGTTCTTCGAGGGGCTGCGGATCCCGCTGTTGCAGGGCCGGCTCTTTCGGGTGCAGGACGAAGACCCGCATTCACCGCCGGTGGCGATCGTCAGCCGGAGCCTGGCCGAGCGGCTCTGGGGGGACGAAGACCCGCTGGGCCGGCGCCTGCGCATCGGGCGCCAACCGGGGGAAGCGGTCAGTGTGGTGGGCGTGGTGGGCGACATCCGTACGCACGGCCCGGAGCGCTCCGCAGCTCCCACCGTCTACCATCCCGCGGGGCAGAAAAACCTCTGGTTCGGCACGCTGGCCCTCTACAGCCGCAGGGGAGATTTTCCGCCCCTCGGGTGGATCCGGCAGCGGCTCCCCCGGGCCGACTCGGAGATCCTCATCGGCGAGGCCGTCCCGATGGGCGAGATCTACTGGAGCCTCCTGTCGCGGCCGCGCTTTTACGCGGTGCTGCTGGCCGTTTTCGCCGGGCTGGCCTCGGTGCTGGCCGGAATCGGCGTCTACGGCTTGATCGCCTACCTGGTCCGGCAGCGCACGCGCGAGATCGGGATTCGCCTGGCCCTGGGAGCCGCTCCTCGGCAGATCTCCCGGCAGCTGCTGAGCCGGATCCTGCTGCTGGCGGCGGTGGGCTCGGGGCTGGGCCTGGCGGCCTCCTTCGCGCTGGCGCGGTTCGCCCAGAGCCTGCTGTTCGAAATCAGCCCCACCAATCCCTACGTCCTGGCGGCGGCGGGGGCGGCGATGCTGTTGCTGGCGGTGCTGGCGGCGTGGCTCCCCAGCCGGCGGGCGATGCGCATCGACCCGGTCGAAGCCCTGCGCTGGGAGTGATTACTTGACCTTCTCGACCACCAGGGTGATCTCGTCGCGTTCGTTGCGGGTCTTGTAGTAGACGTGCACGTAGGCGCCTTCACCGAAGTCGCCCCCTTTGGTGGAGGCGTCCGTGAAGTAGAAGGTGCGGGTCCCGCCCCGCCGGGCGTCGACCACCAGCCGTTCCAG
>JBFGHG010000162.1:0-6662 GCA_041578395.1 Acidobacteriota bacterium | reverse complement strand
TTCATACTCTCCGGAGAAACCGGGCCAATCCGCCTGGAGTAGTGAGCTCGGAGATCGCCAGCGCCCGAGAGGGCGTGCCTCCAGAGTGCCTACCTCACCAGCGCCACGAGATCGACTTGGTAATGCCCTCCGGCACCGCGCGCAAACGCGAAGTGGTCCAGGTCTGTTGGAGCCGAGGAACCGACCACTAGAGCAGAACGCCCCACGTCAGGCGATGCGAGAACTCCGGATCGGTTCGGCGGCCATGGTGACCTGGCTGAGACAATCGTGGGCGAGTACCTCACCTGGCGGGTCGTCGCGTCCGACTCAAACCTGCTCCGCAGCGGAATTCTGCGCTCCCGCCTTCAGTAGCTCACTTCGTCGCCGGCCGCGGCTTCGTCCGGCATGCGGCGGAGTTTCTCGATCGTACTCCTCAGCCACCCCTTCACCGCCGCCTCCAGACGCGCGGGATCATCGGCGGCCGTCAGCGACGCCACCGTCTCCCCCTTCGCATTCAACGGAATGAAGCGGCAGGCGTGCTCCGCGCTACGCTGTTCGGGCGGGACGAAGTCCAGCAGCACACAGCCGTTGCAGGTCTCCGGGCTGCGCCCCGGCACCAGCCAGTGGTTGATGCAGGCCAGGGAGTCCTCGAAGACCCTGGAGGGTTGGCGTGGAGAACCGGCCGGCGTGCCGTAGCCACCCCGCTCGAGCACGTCCAACTCCTGCTCGAGCATGGCGATCAGTTCGATTCGGCGAGACGTCATTCACTGCCCCCGTGTTGCGCTCTTCGTGTCGTCCCTCCTATTATCTCGCCAAACGGCCGCCCGTGCCAGTTCTAAGGAATCAACAGAATCCAGAAAGGAAATTTTCAGGGTCAGACCCCGGCTCAGGGTTCGATTTCGGGGGTGATCTCGCGCCAGGAGATCAGCTTGAGCGGGAGCAGGTCCAGCGCCATGCGGATACGGTCCTTGGCGTAGTAGAAATCGCTGTTGCCGCCCACCGTGAAAGAGGGCTCGCCGAATACGGCGTCGCCATTCTGGTCGATCTCCACGTCTGCCACGTAGATGCCGCCGATGACGCCCTTGTTGGCGCCGCTCATCACCAGGCTGCCGCCCAGCACGACGATCAGGCCCTCGTACTCGAACGAGCCGCTGATCTCGAGGCCGCCGCGAACCAGCAGCAACCCAGCCCCGCTGCCTCCACCGCCGACGGTCAGGTCACCCTCGCCGACGACGATCTCCGGAGAGGCCGGCGTGCCCAACCGGGTGCCCGACCCGGACATACTCGTCCCGCCCGCCAGCGTCTGGTCGGCCAGGTCCGTGGTCCGCTGATAGAACTCCATCAGGAAATCGGGGTCGAACAGGTTCAAGGCGTCGGGGTTGTCTCCCGTTCGGACTTCCTGCGTGACGTCGGCCAGCGAGGGCTGATTCCCGAAGTCGCCCGGCTGTCCCAGCAGGTTGTTCAACTGGTTCCCGTGCAGCTCGTCGTTGATCGACTGCGCGCAGGCGGAACCGTCCCCGTTGGCGAGATCGTCGTTGAGCGTCCCCGTGCCGAAGTTGGGGTCCAGCACTGCGTCCACGTGGTTGCCCCGGATCGACTGACTGCTCATCCCCGAGTGGTCGTAGCCGTCGAACTCGAAACTGTTGCCGTCCACGTTGGGCCTGCAGTTCGGGCCGGCGATCGTGATGGGCGCCGGGAGCTCGAAGGTTGCGTCCTTCTTGACCATGCCCTCCACGATCGAGATCGAGTTCTTCAGGCTGCTGCCGCGGCTCACCTCCTCGTCGTGGGCGCCCCGGTGGATTCCAATGGAACGCAGCAGGTATTTGCCGTCGCTGTCCACCAGCGGGTCGTTGGGCTGCCCCCCTCCCTCGTCCAGGTTGTCCGAGAGCTTGACGAAATAGCGGCCCGCGCCCACCGCGGTCCCGCTCGCGGGCGTCAGCATGCCCGTCACGTTGCGCGAGCCGACGGCTGCCGGCGGGAACAGGAAGTCGACGTTGCGGGCCTCCAGGGGATGAATGGGGTTCCGGTCGGCATGGGAGCCCGCCGCGGGGTCGGTGTAGGCGGCGTACTTGGGCATGACGGCCGGGGCGGCCATCATGGCGTCGACGGTCCCGCCGGTGAGCCCGTGTTTGCTCATCCACAACCCCGAATCGGCGATCACCAGGGCCTGTTCGTGGCTTTCGAAGTTCACGCTCTGCCGGTACTCGTCCAGGCTGGAGCTGGTCAGGGTAATCGCCAGCAGCGACAGCAGGATGACCACCACCAGGGCCAGCAACAAGGCAACACCCCGCTCGGAGGCAGGGTCGGGAGTCGGTGTCGAGCGTCTCGTGTTCATGATCTGGATCCTTCTTGCGGTGGAGCCGCTTCAATCACCTCGATAGAAATGGTCATAGCTGGAACGGCGCAGCATCACCTCCGACTGGAGGGTGACCTGATCCTGCAAAGTAAGCTCTACGGTAGCGCGAAGCGCGAGGTTGGCCGGCGCGCCGGGGTTGCCGAACTTGTCGTAAAAGGTCACCCCGAAGTCCGACACGTCGTCCACGATGGTTTCCCAGCCGTAGCCGACGTCCATCCTCAGGCGACCGGCGGTGAACTGGAACTTGACGTCCTCGTGGATGCTGTCGAGGGTACCGTCCGGGTCGCCCGTGGACTCCATTGGATTGCCGGTGGCGCTGGGCACCGATCCCGTAATGTCGCTGCGGGCCCGGAGCTGCTTGTCGCTGGAATTGAAGGCCAGGGCGTCCAGGTTGTTCAACTCCAGGTAGCGCTCGGGATCGTTGCCCGCCTGCCGCATGTAGCGCACCATCAGGTCCATGGCGATCCGGGCCTGCTCGGTAGCCACCGTCTTTTCGTCTTCGGACTGGAACGTGACCTGCCCCTGGTGCAGCACCGTCAGCAGGCCTCCTGCGATGACCGCCAGAATCGCGGCGACCACCAGGAACTCGAGCAAGGAAAATCCGTTTTTCATGGTGTGAACAGTCCCGTCATGGTGATGGTCTTGGCCCGGTTGGGCGTCTGCGTCTCCGGAGAACTCAGGCCCGAGGGCCTCACCTGCACCGTGACCCGGCGCCGCTGACTGCCCAGGTCCTGCACCTGCCAGGTCACGGCGTAGCTGCGCGGAGCTTCCCCCCCCGTTCCGCTGGGGGTGATGGTCTCCGGGCCGTGGGTGCCCGCCGACATGTCCGTGACCGTCTGTCCCGTGGCCACTTCCGCGTCGTAGGCGGCCTTCAACTCTTCGATCTTGCCGCGGGCCAGCTGGATGCCCACGGTGTTGTAGCGCGCATAGTCGTTCTGCTCGATGGCCACCATCATCAGCTGGCCCATCCCCATCAGTCCGACGGCGATCAGCGACATGGCGATCATCATCTCCAGCACGCTGAAACCGTCCGCGCGGCGCGCGCGGCCCGCGTCTTCTTGAATTGCCCCTCGCGACATTCGATGCCCCCTCATCGATCTCCTCCTCCGTCAGCTCTGCGGACTGCTGCCCTGCGCGCGTTCCGACACCGTGGACCGCCCCGAGGCGTCCATCGTCACCGAGACCGTGTGTCCGTACTCGTTCCGCAGCTGTACCGAGCCGCCCCGCACCGACCCTCTCGGAAAGAAGCGGAGATTGGTGCCGGGAACCGACTCGAAGGTGATGCCGTCGGCCAGCTGCTTGGTGGCGCGAACCGGATTGGCGGGGTCGGAGAGGTCGATCGCCCGAAGGGTGCGAGCCGAGGCGTCGAAGTCGATCTCGATGATTGAACCGCGCGCCTGCGCCAGCGAGCGGGCGCTGCGAAGCTCGGTGGCCACGGTTCGGGCGGCGGCGTTGAGCCGGTACCGCGAAACGGCCTCCTGGAACGGTGTCACGGCGATCCCTGCCACGACCGCCACCAGGCCGACCGTCATCAGCACGTCCATCGTGCTGAACCCTCTCTGTCTTGTGTACTTCTCCCCCATGCGGTCCTTCTTCCTTTTTTTCTGGGTGGAGCCCTCAGCCGCCACACTCGTAGCAACCTTGGAACAAGCAATCGGCGTGCCAACCTGGCGGCACCGTGTCCCCGCAGTTGGAGGGGCGTTCAGGCGTCAATTTTTTTCGCACAGCGTCAAAAATCTGATGGTGGGAGAGGAGCTGACCCGTCATCGCAGCAGTATCGTGAGCCGGTGCTCCCGGTACTCCCGGGAGGGGGCGGCGGACATCCGAAGTTCGACAGCCGTCCCCACGATCTCGCCTCCCTCGACCTTCTCGACCAGATCGAGCCCGCGGGCGTGGAGCCGGTAGACGCGCCCCGGCCGGGCGGAGACCCGCAGCTGCAGACGCTTGCCGTCCGCTGACCATTCCTGTGCGAGGATCTTGAGGTTGGAGCTGGGCCTTCCGAACTGGGGCAGCGGCGCGGGGGCGCTGACGCCGAAGTCGCCCTGATACTGGATTTCGACCGCCGACTCCCCGGGCGGGGCCTGCACGCGCACCCCGGGGTGCCAGTCCTCGAACCCTTCCAGCCGCTCGAACCCGACTTCCTCACCGGCGAAACGCACCGCCGTCACCGCGGCGGAGGGAGACAGCGCGGGTGCGAAGCTCAGTTGGACGGGCTGATTCGCGTGATTGCGGATCCGAAGGCGGAGGCCGGACGCTGAACGCTTCAGCTCGAGGTCGATCCTGTCGCTGCCCAGCCTGAGGCCCTCTACCTCGAAGCCGTCCCAGTGCGCGGGCAGGTGCGGCGCCACTTCCAGACGCCGTGCCGGCGCGTCCAGCTCGAGGCCCAGCAAACCGCGCAACAGCGGCGAAACCACCATGGCGGCCGACCAGATCTGGTGCGACGAACTCGTCGACAGAGGCGAGTAGACGGCCCCGGAGACGACCTCCGTGGTGTGCCCTCCCGAGCCGTCCAGGGCGAGTCCCACGTTGGCGGCCAGGTTGGCGTAGGCCGGGTGCGCGGCGTGGTAGCGGTATTCCCCCAGCGCCGCCCATCCGGTGAACAGCGGCCAGACGCTGCCGAAATGATAGCCGGCGGGGCCGTACAGCGGACTCTCCGACGAGAGGATGCGGCTTCCCCAGTCGGCGATGTGGTCCTCGCCCGAGAGGAATCCAATCGTGCGCCGCGCCCGCCCGGGCCGAAGGAGTTCGAACCACATCGGGACGGTGAGCAGCACGCCCGGCTCGTCCACGGTTTTGCCTTCGAGGTCGACCGCGAAGGCGTAGCGCCCGGAGTCCTCGAGCCAGTACGTCTCTTCGATCATCCGGCGTTTGGCCTCGAAGCGTCCCTCGTAGTCCACCGCTTGCGGCTCCCCGAGGAGCCTGCCCATGTGAGCCGCCGTCCGCAGGGCCTCGACGTGCAGGCCCGCCTGGTAGAACTCCGTGCGTACGGGCAGCAGCGGCCCTCCCTCCACCCAGCCGTGGCCGATGTCGTGGTTACGGGCAAAGCCCGCTTCGTCTTCGGTCGAGGTCAACCACTCGATCGCCTTGACCACCCGGGGCCAGCTCTCCCGCGCGAAGTCGAGGTCTGCCGAGGCCGCCACGTAATCCTGGACGGCGATGACGTACAGTGAAGTCGCGTCGGCGGCAGCCCAGGGGTAGGGATACTGCTCGAACCAGGGGATGAACGGCGCCCCCTGCGAGACTTCGTGGGGGATCTTGCCGTCTTCGCGCTGGAACTGAGCGATGAAGCGGATCGCCTCCCGGGCCGACTCCTGATCGCCTCCGATCGTCTGGGCCAGCGTGGACCAGAAGGTGTCGCGCCCGAAGAACCAGGCGAAGCCGGGACGCGGCGCCCCCTTGGAGAGCCCGAATCCCGCCACCAGCCCGCGCCCCTCCATGAAAGGGTTGTCCACCAGGCCCTTGACCATCGACAGCATCGACCACTGGTAGGCGCGCTCGAAGTCCGGATCGGGCAGGAGCAGACGCGGCAGGTCCTCCAGATAGCGGCGGTAATGGCCTTCGGTGCTCCGCTGGAGGCCTTGCGGGTCCGCCAGCAGCGACCGGTACGCCTCCTCCAGGTCCTCACGGGAGTCGAACGACGCGGCCAGCGCGATCACTCGCCGTGCGGTCCCCTCGATCGTCCCCAGCGAAAAGGCGCTGCGCTCGGCCGCCGAGTAGTTCGTCCCGTAGTCCCGCTGGTCGAGGACCGCCTGCAGGGCACCGACCGCGGCGAAGAACCGGCCCTGCTCCTCGCCCATGGTGAAGGCCTTCAGAGAGTCGTCCCAGCTGCCGTAGCTGCCTCCCAGGCCGGCGGGCCACATCAGGGTGAAGTCGCGCACGAAGCTGGCGCCGACTTCCAGCGGAGCGGAGGACTCGATCTCGAGGAGAATCAGGATCCCCGGACGCTCCGGAGGGACCAGGAAGGTCTGCCGCACCAGGAAATGCTCCGCGTAATAGTCGCCGGAGTAGATCAAGGTGGTGGTCGCGGGCCGGTAAAGGACCGTCCGCACCACGCTCTCGGGAGGCATGGGACGGCCGTTGAGCTTGAAATCGAGGCGGAAGTCCCGCAGCAGCTTCAGAGGGTAGATCCAGGCCTCGAAGGAGCCGGTCTCCCGTCCCAGTACGGCTGCGTGCGGCCCCACCGCGTTCATGAATTCCCAGGGGCGAACCGGCCGTTCGATCTCGAGCTGCCCGAAGGCCACAGAACCGCACAGGAACATCGGCAACAGGGTTCGAAGCTTCTGCATCGTCTTCACCAGTAGGCGATCACCAGCCAGGCGGTCAACAG